>JADZDL010000268.1 GCA_020851075.1 Planctomycetota bacterium
ATCGGCCCACAGAGTGGGGAACTGCACGAGGATCCTGCCTACGGTGCGTTCCTTGCCGACCTGCTGCGCAGTGCGGCCTCGGGTGCAGCGGCCATGATGCCCGCGCTCGAACTCGTGCCGCAGGAGCGTGGCGTGAGTGTGCGGCTGCGATTGCCCGCGGGCGCACAGCTGCCGGCGACGCCGCGGGCTCGACTCGCGACGGGTGCGCCGGTCGACCTCGTGTTTGTGGGGCACCGTTGGGAGGCGTTCTTGCCGTGGACCGCCACGGGCCCGCAGATCGTCGAAGTGCTCACCGGCGACGCGTTGCTCGCCAGTGGTGCCTGCTGTCCGCCGAACTCGCACGAGGCGCGTAATCCTGACCGGGCGGCGGACCTCGCTGCCATGGTCGTGGTCACGGGTGGCGCCAACCTCGCTGCGGGCGCTCCGTTGCCAGCGGCGCCGGCACCTCGCCTGCCCCAGGTGCGCTCCTGGCAGTTTGCCTTCGCCATGACTTCGTTGCTGCTGTTCTTCGGGTCGCTGTTGTGGCGGCGTCTGCCGATCGAGCGCCTGCGCGCCGGTCGGGGGTTGGTTGCTGGCGCGGCACTACTGCTGTTGTGCGGCGTGAGCTTGCCAGCGCAGCAACCGGGTGTTGCGGCGCCAACGGAGGAAGCGACGGTGCGCGCGGCGATTGACCACGAGCTGCGCGAGCGTGGTGATCTCGGGGGACTCGCCAAAGCCTGGCGGGATGGCTCCGCGATGCAGCGCTACTGGCTGGCGCGGGCCCAGGGCGATCTTTCGAAGGCTATCGAAATAGCGGCCGAACCGGCTTTGGCGACGATCTATCGCGACGAACGTGTGCGCATGCTCGACGCGATCGGGCGGCCGAAGGAAGCCCTGGCGGCTGTCGGCGAGCCGGATGCCAGGTTGACGCCAACGGAGCGCGGCGCCTGGTTGCTGCGCCGGGCCGTGTTGCGGGTCGCCGCGGGGGATCGCGACGGTGCAAGTGCCGACCTCAAGGCCGCAGTTGCGGCTGCCGACCAACCTGTGTTTGCGCAGCAGGCAGGGGTGATCGCTGCGGCATTCGGGTTCTTCGACCTCGCGCTGCAGTGGCACCGTGTTGCCGACGAACCTGGGCGCGAAGCGTGCCAGGCGGCGTTCCGTCGTGGTCTGTGGCAGCAGCGTGCCGGGCGGCTTGCGGAAGCCGCGAACGAGTACGAGGTCGCGTTCGCGAGTGCGACCATGCAGCGTGACCGCGCGTTTGCGCTGGCCATGCTGGTTGCTGTGCATCGCGCGGCTGGCACCTTGCCAGCGCTCGCGGATGCCTGGCTTGCCCGCGCCAACGGCACCGGGCCAGAACTGCCCTTGCAGCAGGTGGGTGCGTTGGGCGAGATCCTGCGGGAGCTCGGCCGCGCCGGCGATGGGCTGCAGATGTTGTCGCGCGCCCCGCTGGCGACGCGGCAGGCACTTGGCGAATTGGGCCTCACATTGGCCGTGGAAGCCGGGCAGCCCGAAGTTGCGATCGAGCAGTTGCGGCGCGAGTTGGCGGCGAAGCCGGACGACGCTGTGACGCGCTGTTCGCTGGCCCTGCTGTTGGCGGATCTGCAGCGCAACGCCGATGCCGAACAGGTCCTGCGCGACGGCCTGCCAGGTGCGCGCGTTCGCGATCTTCGCCGCCTGTGCGCGGCGGCTTCCGAACTCGGCTTTGACCAGGTCGTGAAGACCATCGCGGATGCCTTCGGTTCGGCCGCAGGCGCCGGCGAGCAGGCCGATGCGTTTGAAGGTGCGTTGCTGGAGGTTGCGCACCTGCGCCGCCAGGGCAAGGACGACGCGGCGTTGGTTCGCCTCCTGCGCGCGCGAGAAGCAGCGACGCGGCCGCAGGATCGGTTGCGGCTGGCGGAGCAGTTTGAGAGCCTCGGCAAACAGAAGGAGGCGATCGATCTCTACGGCAAGATCTGGGACGAGGCCGGCACCGAAGACATCGGCATGCGGTTGGCCTGGTTGCTCAGCGATTCGAAGGTCGATGCCGAACGGCAGCGCGCGCAGGCGATCTTCCGCAAGGTCTGGACGCAGGCGGGCAGTCCGGCGCGGCGAGTGCAGGCCGAAGAACACGTGCTCGATCTGGCGGCGCGCGAAGGCACCCTGGCGGACCTCGCGCTCGAACTCGAAGAACAACTGGCGGAGCCGCCGAAGCCCGACCAACCAGCGAGCGATCGTACGAGTGTGCGCGATGCCCTGGTCAAGATCTACACGCGGGCTCGCGACACCGCGGGCGCCACGGCGATCCTGCAGCGGTGGGCCAAAGACGAGCCCAGCCGGGAGGTGGATGCGCAGCAACAACTCGCGCGCGTCTATTTGTCGGCAGAGGAGTTCCGCAACCACGAGCGCGCGCTGCAGCGGTTGCTCGAAGTCGATCCGGCGGGCGAACTCGACTACCGGCAGCAGCTGGCGATGTCGGCGCTCGAGCGAGGGCGACCTGAGGACGCGCGGCGACACCTTCGCGATCTGCTCGGCAAACCTGGTGTGCCGGACACGATCTCGTTGGAGTTTGCGGCGGGCATCTACTCGCTCGCGGCGCAGCACGAGGAAGCGGTGCGTTTGTATCGCCGCGCTCTGGCGTTGCACCCCGATCGTGTCGAGACCTTCCTGCTGCTCGGCAACGCGTTGCGAGCTGCCGGTCAGCGCGAGGCCGCGATCGGCACGTTCGAAGAGTTGTTGCTGCGACCGTTGCCCGACGACTTGTTCGTGGTCGCCGTGGATGGCCTGCTCAACATGGACGCCGGCAAACCGGTGCTCGCGGCGGCTGCGCGCGCGGTGCGTCTGCGGCTGGCGGCACGGCCGGAGCAGGTGTTCTTGCATCGGGTCCTGCAGGATCTGCTCGAAGCGATGGCGGACGAGCCAGCGCGGCTGCGGGCGCTGGAAGACACCCTGACGGCCGCCGGTGAGCAGCGCGCGAACTTCGTGCGTGAACTCATGCAGGAGGCGGAAACGCGCCGCGATTGGCGGGTCTACACCAACTACGGCCGCACGCTGCTGTTGCTCGGCGACGAAGTGCCGCCGGCGGTGTTCCTGTCGCTTGGCGAAGCACTGCTGCACACGGGCGAACTGGACGCCGCGGCCGGCGCCTTTGCGCGCGCGCGTCTCGGGGGTGATTTCGCTGCCATCGAATCGCGCACCGCCGAGCTGTACGAAAACGCTGGTCGCCTCGCCGAGGCGGAGCGCATTCGGGTGCGGTTGCTGCGGCGAACGCCCGAGGAGCCAGCCGCACTGCTGGCGGTGGCGAGACTTGCCGAACGGCAAGGGGCGGTCGCGCGCGCATTGCCGAATTGGCTCGCGGCGGCCGGGAAACTGCTGCCCACCGAGCTGGGCGCCGGCAAACCTGCCGGACGCCGAACGCCCGCGATGGTCGTCAATCGCGCCAAACCCGGCATTTCGTTCGTCGAGCCGTTTGCTGGCGTGCTGCGGTGCGCGACTTCGAGTGCCGAGATCGAATCCCTGTTGAAGCCGATTCGTGAGGCCGCCGCGAAGGGCACCGCCGAGCGGCGCCTTGCCGCGCTGAAGTTGTTGCGCCACATCGCCGCGGCTTATGCCACGCCGAAGCTCTGGGAGGAACTGCGGGCCAGTGAGGACGCGTTGTTGGCTGGGGCTGATGAGCCCACGCGCAATGAGATCCGCGCGCGGCGTTTGCAGTCGGGTGATCTCGTTGCCGCGGAGGCCGTGGCGCCCGCGGCCGAGGTGACGGCAGAGGAGCTGCGCGCCAGGGTGCTCAGCGGTGATGCCGCGGCATTGGCGGCTGCGGCACAGAAGGCGAAGCCGCAGTTGTTGCCGGAACTGGCCCGTTCGCTGCGGTTGTTGGGCCGCAACGACGAAGCGGCGGCGCTGTTGCCGTTGGCGGAGGCGAGTCGGGACGATGGGGCCACGGCGGCGCGCGACGAACTGCGCGAGTTGTTTGGCATGCAGGTTGCCAAGGACCGCAGCCAGGCCGAAGAGAAGCTGCAGCAAGCTCTCGCTCGCACCGGGCCGCTCGTCGCCAAGGTCAATGGTGTGTTCACCGCGCTGCGTGAGTTGCCAGACCTGCCCGATGGCGAACGTCGCGCCCACGTGCGCAATCTCGCGGAGACCGTGGTTGCCCAGAAGGACGCTGTGGCCGCGGAGCGCCTACTGGCCAACGGGCGGACTCTGGTGGAAGGCGAAGTGTTGACGCATCTGGTCGAGCTGGCCTTCACGAATATCGACCGCGCCTACCTCGTGCAGCAGCGGGCGCAGTACCTCGGGGCTTTGCCGACCGAACGCGCCGTCGAGCTCGTGCGCACCGCGTTGCGCAAGTTCCGGGAAGAGGAGCGGCGAATGCCGTTGCTGCAGCTGCTCCTGAACCAGGAAGTGCCCGAGGCACTGCAGTTGGCGCTGGTTGCGGATTGTGATCCACGCTGGGTACAGGGCACGGAGCGCGTGATCCTGTCGGGCGGGTTGCAACGCGGCCGCGCGAGCCAACCGGTGGTCCAGGCACTCGCTGCGCGGTTTGCCGCGGTGCTGCCCGAGGATGCCCTCACGGAGTTGTTGAGGGTCTGGTCGATCACGGATGCCGCCGCGCAGCGGACGGCTGCCATCGCCGCGTTGTCGCGTATGGCGGAGCGGCCCCTCGGCGAACGAGATGACACGATCGTCATGCAGTTCGCGCGCATGCTGCGCGAAGAGGACGCGCGCGAGATCGTTGCGAAGTTGCCTGAGCGCGCTTCGCTGCAGTTCCGCATTCCGCTGCTGGAGCGGGCTGGCGACAAGGTTGCGGCGGGGGATGCGATGCTCGCCGCGCATCGACTGAAGCCCGACGACACGAGTCTGCTCTACCGCGCGGCGAGCTTCTTCGAGCGTGAAGGGCGTTTTGATCGCGCGGCGGAGCTCTACCGCACGGCGCAGAAGAACAGTGCCCAGTTCTATCCGTACCAGGCACAGCAGCTCGCGCGTTTGGAGTTGCGGGCGGGCAATGCGATGGGGGCGCTCGAGGCTCTGCGGGCCGCGAAGGACCCATCGCAGACGAACTTCCGTCTCGTGTTGCGCGTGCTGGCGGAAGTGACCGATGCGAACCTGCGGCGCGCGGCGTTGGCCGATGCGCTGCAACAACGTGCGGCGCGCGGTGCGAGCAACGGCACCTCGATCTTGTTCGCGCGTGCAATGCTCGGCGCCAGCGGGGCGAGTTCGGATCGTCTGGCCACGGTGTTGGAACCAGCGAAGATGCCGCCGTTGGCGCCGCAGACGCTCGACGAGGCGGATGCGGCGCCGAGTGACTACGACTTGCTCGCGTTCTTGCCGGAAGGCGAAGAGGTCGCACGGCTGTTGCTGCGCACGCTCGACGATACGGCGCGCGAAAGTGACCTCGGTATCTACCGCGGCTTGCTGGGCGCTGCAAAGCGGGCGGGGCATGGTCAGCAGCTCATCGACGAGGCGGTGGCGGTGCTGCGGGCGTCGCCGTGGGACGCCGAGGCGCTGCGCACGGTGTTTGCGGGCGCGCAGGTCGGCTTGCTCG
>JADZDL010000269.1 GCA_020851075.1 Planctomycetota bacterium
CACCGCTGCGCAGCGCCAACAACCTGGGCAACACGCGGTCGGCGACCTGCGGACGCGCGAGCAGCCAGGCGACGGCTTCGTTGCGCACGTTCGCATCAGCTCGCAGAAGCAGCGACACCACCGCCCCCGCACAATCCGCCTCCAGCGCCAATGGCACACCGACGAGTGCCTGCCTCACCTCGGCATCCGCGCCCGACAGGCGAGCCTGCCAGGCCGCTGCGTCCTGGGCGACCAATCCCGGGGCGCTCCACGCGGCAATCACACCACAGAGCGAACCCAGCCAACCATCCAAGGGCAGTCCCTTCGTCATGCGTTCCAGTATGCTATGCCGCATGCGAACTGTCAGGGGTGTGCTCGCCGGGACGTGGTTCTTGCTCGTGGCTGGTAGCCCTACCGCCAGCGCCCAACAGCCTGCGGATCCACTGGCCGCAGTGCTGGCGCAGTTTCCGGACAATGGCCTACCGGCCCTGATCGCCGACTTCGAACGCGCCTGCCAATCCCCACCGGCCCCGCATGATCCTCTCGTCTTCCAGCGGCTCGCCCAACTCGGCCCCGCTGCGCACGAGGCGTTGCTTGGCTGTGCACTGTCGTCGTATGGAGAGGATCGTGGCCTGGCCTCGGCATTCGGCGACTTCGATGCGCGGGCCGCATGGGCCCTGCCACTGCTGCTCGAAGAATCGAACCTCACCAAACCACTCACCCAGGAACTGCTCGTGCAACTCGGGCCCGCGGCAATGCCCGCGCTACCGACGTTGCAGGCGCTCGCCCAGGGTCAACACAAGTACCTGAAGACGGCTATCGAGCGCATTGCCAAGGCCAGCGACCAGCCGGTACCCCTCGCCGTGGCAAGACCGCAGCCGCGCGTCGATGCGCAGCAGATTCCGGCCCTGCTCGAGCGTTTGCGCAATGGCCCCGAAGAACAGCGCTGGCCTGCGCTGCAGGCACTGCTTCTGGCCGGCGATGCCGCAGCGGCGAGCGCGGCAGAGGTGATTCTCACCCTCGAACTCGACGTACGCACCCTACAGACATCGCAAGACCTGGCGGCCGCACTGCGCTGCACGTACGGAGCGCGCTGTCTCCAAGGCCGACAGCCTCAGGAGGGCCTGCTCGAATCCGAACTTCCCGCCGAACTGCTGCGCCTGTCACTCGCTGGCCGCCTCGACCGACTCCAATCAGTGCAGTCGTGGTTCCAGTCCACGAACGCGGCGGTGCGCAGGGACCTCGTGCTGGGGTTGCTTCTTGCGACGAACCCCCAGATGCACTTTGGCATGCTGCCGACGCAAGACGACGAGGCCACAGTGCGGCAACGCATCGACCTCCTGCAACGGGTGCGACGGACGCGCGGGGCGAGAACGGTGGAGGAACTCCTGCCAGCACTCGTAGCGGCACCCTCCACGGCCGAGCGCGAGGAACTGCTCAAGGACTTGCGTTCCCTGGATCTGCGCGATGCGCCAGCGGCACTCTGGCCCATCGTCTTCGAGTGCGCGACCAAGCTGCCGAGAGCCCAGCAAACCGCATCCGACTTGCTTTATGGAATCGCACGACAGCAAGCCGGCTTGCCCGATGCCGTCCTGCGACTCCTACCGCAATTGGGCTCAGGACAGGACCACGCGCAACTTCGCAGGGAACTGCTGAATGCCACCAACGCCGAAGCGATCGTGGCCTACGTTCGCACGGTGAGCGAACGCCCCGACGACCTCGCGGTCTGGCTGACGATCCTGAATGCGACCAATCGTGAACGCAGCAGCCAGATCGTCGCGTTGCTCGGTTCCTCGCTCGCTGCCGAGATTGCCCTCTTGCCCGCCACCGGCAAACTCGCGTGGCTCGAGCTTGATCGCAGCGCCGACGTCGACGATGCCATCTGGCAGGAACTGCTCACCGATCCGGACCCGGCCTCGCGACTGAAGGCGATCCGGGCCGCGCGGTGGCGAGATCGCACCCACCCGTTACCGCTCGATCTGCTGCTGATCTGCCTGCGCGACGAGGACCTGAGTGTGGCGACGATCACGAGCTACATGGTCGGTGCCGACCAGCGTGATCCGCAGCGCGTGACGCGCGCGATTGCGGCGCGCTTCGACACCGCCTCGGACGACCTCCGGTTCCACCTGCTGCTCGCTCTGCGCCAACAGCGCGAGCAACTCGCCGCGGTTCGCTCGCTCATCGACCGTGCCTTCGCAAACGCTTCCTGGAGGCTCCAGTTGCCTGCGGCGCTGCTGCTGCTCGACGTCGAACCCGAGCACGGCCCCGCGTTCGCAACGCTGGTTCGCCTGCAGGCGCACAGCGACCCGGAAGCTCGTCAGCAGGCCCTGCGCCAGGTGGCGAACACGCCGGCCCTCGCGGCCCGCTGCGTCGACCGGGCCATCGAGTGCCTCAAGGATCCCAACGATCAGGTGCAGACGGCCGCCATACGACTGCTCGGTGCAGTTCCAGCGGCCAAGGAACGTACGCTGCCCCTCTTGCGTCAACTGCGCGAGAGGCGGCCCAACGACCTGGCGGGCCAGGTTGCCGCCCATGCCATCGAAACGCTGGAGCGCCCCCCGACCACCTCTCCCGACAAGCGCTGATCGCGGCTTGCATCCAGGCCCAGCACCTCGTCTCGTGTTCGGTCGATGCGCCGAATCCTGCCACTGCCCACTCTGCTAGCCCTGCTACACGCGGGGCTCGGGGCGCAGACGCCGCCTCCGGCTGCTCGGGAACGCATCGACACATACCCTTCGGGCGCCACGCAACGGCGCTATGAAGTCGACGAAGATGGCCGCCAGCATGGCCGCTGCGAGGAGTTCACGGAAACGGGCACCCGCACGCGGCTCGAAACCTACCGCCATGGGGTTCGCGAGGGCGAATGGAAGGAGTGGGCACCCGACGGCCACAAGTTGCGCTCCTTCAACTACCAGGCGGGTGCGTTGCACGGCCATTGCGAAGAGTACCACGACAACGGCCGGACAGCCGCCGCTGGCGACTACCAAAAGGGCCTGCGGCAAGGTAGATGGCTATTGAGTGATCGCGACGGCGTGCGCAAGCAAGTCTGCGAATACCAGAAAGGTCAGCTGCACGGGCCGTTGCGCATCACCCTGCGCGACAAGGTGCTCACCAAACAGATGTGGCGCGATGGGGACCTCCTCCAGCTCGACGATCTGCCGCCACTGCCCATTGCACAGCGAACGCTGCTGACCGAACTGCGCGCTATCGTCGATGCGCCGCTGCCTCCGCTCGACCCCAAAGACGCGCTCGCCGCGGATCGTCACGCAGCCCTGCGGCGGCTTGCTGCCTACCGGCGCCTGTGCGGGTTACCATTTGCAGAACTATCGCTCGTCGCCGACTGGAACCTGCGCTGCGATGCCGCCGCCGAAGTCTGCCGCCGACTCGGCCACCTCGACCACACTCCCGAACAACCTCCCGGTTTCGACGCCGCGCGCTACAAACTCGGCTACGAAGGAGCCAGCCACAGCAACCTCGCCGCCGGCGGCAGCCTCGAGAGCTCCGTCGACCAGTGGATGGATGACAGCGATGCGAGCAACATCGATCGCATCGGCCACCGCCGTTGGTGCCTCAATCCGCCACTGCAGAAGGTCGGCTTCGGCCACGACGGTGGTTACAGCGCGATGTGGTCGATGGACGAGAGTGGCGGATCGCCGCGCAATCTCGAATTCGTGTGTTATCCACCCCATGGTTACACACCCGTTGACCTGTTCTCGGCCAATCGCGCGTTCAGCGTCGGTTTTCGCAAAGGCTCGGTGCCGAAGAAAGCCGACCTGCGGGTCAGCGTGATCCCACTCGACGAGGATTGGTTGCCAGCCGCGGCACCCTTGGAACTCGATTGGTGCGCCCCTGCGGAGGGTGGTTTCGGCAACGTGCCGTGCATCGTATTCCGCCCCGTCGGCATCGACGTAACCATCGGTCGCCGATACCGCATCGAAGTCGGCAAGGCCGGTGAGAAGGAACCGCTGCTCCACTACCTCGTGGCGTTCTGCGAACCGCTGCGCAGCAATCATTGACGCAACCTTGCCACGGGACCTTCGCAGACAGGTCTTCAGGGATGGCGGGAATGGGCCGAAAACCATCGCATGTTCGAGGCGATGCAACGCCGCATTGTGTCCTTCCTGCTGCGCATCGGATTCGGTGTCGTGGTGGGCCTCGCGTTGTTATGGGTGATGTTCGTGCCTTCTTTTGGCAGATGCGGCTGTCGGTTGAACGCCAAGGAGTCTGCAGCAATCGCGACACTGAAGATCGTTCACTCCGGCCAAGGCCAGTTCCGTGACACCGCCATCGTCGACAGTGACCACGATGGACACGGCGAATTTGGCTGGTTCGGCGAGCTCGCGGGCAGCTCGCCGCTGCGCGGTGGCGATGTACTGTTACAGCCTTTCCTCTCGCCGGCCTTCGGCAAGGGGAACGCTGGCCGCGTGCTGCGCGCCGGGTACCTCTACCAGATCTGGTTACCGGCTAAAGGTGGCGGCTGGGTGACCGAAGGGGACGTTCGGGAAGTGGATGGCAAAGCCGCAGAAGTGACGTTCCGGTGCCTCGCGTGGCCCCTCGAAGGCAAAGGCAAACGCGCGTTCTTCGTCGATGCCAAAGGCACTCTGTACGCGTGCAGCAACAGCGACTTCCGCTACCAGGGGCACGAACGACCACTGCCAGTGGAAGCCGCCGTGCCGACTACCGAGCCGCTGCTTGCCCACACCGGCAGCCAAACCGTCGGCCCGGGCGATTGGTACCCTGTGCAGTGACGACCGGCGAACGCCGGCCCATCACGGCATTGCCACAGCCGGCGCCAGCGCTGCGTATTCTTGCAGCACGTTGCTGCTGTCGAGGCGTTCGCGCTGCGTGAAGAACGAGAAATGCGCCGCGATCGCTGCCCCACTGATCGCGTTGTGGCGACCGAGCAACAGCGGCAGCACCACACTCAGGTATTCCTCTTCGCTCCAATCTTCTGGCAACTCGCCGCGGATCGGGTGTAGCGATTCGCCAAACCAGGAGATGCAGTTGATCGACACACGCGCCATCGCCGTGTTCACCGTGGCAAAACGCAGCTGCTCGAGGCCGCCCTCCCGCAACAGCCCTAGAAACCACCGGTGCAGCGCTTCGGCGAACTCACCGCTGCCCCAGGAATAACCATCCATGCACTGCGAGGTGATCGGCAACTTGATGATGATCCGGCCGAGCGCCTTCAAGAGGAAGGTGCAGACCGAGTTGTTGATGATCAACGGGTAGAGCAGCAATGGCTCGGGATTGGCGAGTCGTTCCTTCACCAACCGCGAGAAGAACCCGGGCTCCAACCAACAGATATCATCATCCAGGCGCACGTAGACGGTGCCCGCTTCACAGGCCGTGCGAAAGTACTGACCAATGGTGTTGTTGCCGTCAGGCACCTTGTGCACGGGAGGTTGCACACAACGCACGCGTGGATACCGGTTCGCCAGCGCCGCCATGAACTGAAGGTCCGGTTCGTTGGCCGTGTTTAGCCACAAGTGCCACTCGTCGACCGACTCGTCCGCCAATACGTGGGGCGCCAGTACACGCAGATACCGCTCCCGCCCAGCCGGAGTAACAACGACCACCCGACGCCCTTCGATCATCCGCGCATTGTGCCGGCAGGGTATGCCTGGCTCCAGCAGGAACGGTGCACCGCCCCATGGCAGCCAGGGGAACGAAGGCCGCACAATGTCTACCCCGGCCTCGCCCGAGGGTGCCGTCGCAAGGCAGGAAAGCCTCCGCGCTCGCCCCGGGTTGCGGGCGTCGACGCGCGGCAATTACCTGCTGCGCTTTCGGCCCTGGCTGGCTCGCAGCCCAACCTCTCGTTACCCCGGAAGCACCATGCAAAAGCTCTCCTTGGCCGGACTTCTCCTGGCCACCGCCTCCACTCTCACTGCCCAAGCGTCGACGGGCTACCTCGTCGACTCGAACAGCGACCAACTGTTCACCGTGGACATCGCCACGGGCGCCGCAACCTTCATCGCCTCCACCTTCAATAACGGACTCGACACCCCAGCCGACCTGAGCTGGCGTTCGGCAACGAACGAACTCTGGACGATCGATCTCGCTGGCGGCGAAGTTGGCACGATCGATGTGCTCACGGGCGCGTTCACCCCGGTCTACCAGACCAACCTCAGCGGTTGGCAGGGCATGACTTGGGATGAGACCACGCAGATGTTCTATCTCGCCAACCAATCGGGCAGCAACTACTCGCTCGACCCAGTATCCGGTGTGACGACGCTGCTCGGCGTCGCCGGCTTTAGCCTGCTGACGAGCCTGGACACGGATGCGGCCGGCAACTTGTTTGGCTGCGATTTCACGACGGGCGCACTCGTCTCCATCGACAAGGTAACGGGCGCTGGCACCCTGATCTCGACGTGCCAGACCACCAACATCCAAGGGCTTGGCATCGACCAGGCAACGGGCGTCTGGTACGGCTGCAGCACGGCCAGCAGCTCGCTGTTTTCGATCGACCCCCTGACTGGCGTCAGCACGCTGGTCGGCGCGCACGGCGCCGGCATCACGTTCGCGAAGGGATTTGATCTCATCGACGGCGGCGGTGGCAACTTCGCCACGAAGACGAATTACGGCACGGGCTGCAACAACTCGTACGCCTCGTTCTTCGAGAGCTTCGGCGCTTTCGACCTCAACAACACGACGTTGTCGTTCACAAGCACGGGCACCGGCTACGTCGTGTTCCCGCAGGCCGGAACGAGCACCTGGCATACGCCAACTTCCTCGGCGATCACGATCGGCGACGATCAGGTCGTGCAGTTCCCGCTCGGCTGGACCCTGCCCTACCCGGGCGGTTCGACGACCGATGTCTGGGTCTCGAGCAACGGCTTCGTGACGGGCGTCGCCAACACGCTCAACGGCTGCTGCGCCTTCAACCAGGCTCAGTTCCTGTCCGCCGGCCCGTGCTGGGCGGCCCTCTGGGATGACCTCAACCCCGGCGCCGGCGGCACCGTGACGTTCGACTCCAACCCGGCGACCGGCGATGCCTGGGTGACCTTTGACAACGTGCCCCGCTACAACACGTCCAACCTGAACACGTTCCAGTATGCGTTCCACGCCTCGGGTCAGGTCGAACTGCTGTGGCAGACCTGCACCCTCACCACCTGCGGCGTCGGCTGGAGCCCAGGTCTCGCGAATGCGAACCCCGGCTCGATGGACATCTCGGCCGCGGCCGCCATCATCACTGGCCCGGATACCGCGGCACTGTCGCTGGCGGCCAGCGCCCGGCCCGTCATCGGCACGAGCGTCAACCTCACGCTGAGCAACGTGCCGAGCGGCGCCCCGATCGCGGCGTTCATCTTCGGCCTCTTCAAGCTCGACCCAGGCATCAGCCTGGCCAGCATCGGCATGCCGGGATGCTTCCAGTATGGATCGCAGGAAGCCACCGCGCTCAGCATCGCGCCAGCCAACACGACCTCCGTCGTCTACAGCATCCCGAACGCCCCGTGGCTCGTCGGCGTGCACGTGGTCGTGCAAGGTGCGGTCTACAACCCGGCCGGCAATCACAACGCGCTCGGGGCCTTGTCCTCGAACGGCGTCGAGTTCGGCTTCGACGTCAACTGAAGTGAAGGCCACATGCCGCGCACCTTCCGCGGCATGTGGCCAGAACGCCGCCAACCTCGATGGTTGAGTTGGCGCCCGCCCGCCAGAGCGGGTACACGGATGCCATGAAGAGGCTCCGCCGATTCCTGCGCACGACCCTCCGCTGGGTCCTGCGCGCGACCCTCGCGTTGGTCGCGGCCATTGCGCTCTACCTGCTGGTCGCGCTCGTCCTCACCCTAATTCCCGTCAATCGGGACTTTGTCGAGGACCAGAACGGCATCGAGATCCTCGTGATCGGAGACGGTGTCCACACCGACTTCTGCGTGCCGCGCAAGAACGCGATCTTCGACTGGGATACGGTGATCCCCAAGTTCCGCGACGACAGCTACGCCGGCGAGCTCCTCTCGTTTGGTTGGGGCGCCCGCGGCTTCTATCTCGCAGTGAAGGAGTGGGGGGATCTATCGGTGGGGCGCGCCTTCGAATCGGTGTTCCTGCCCACGCCGGTGGCCATGCATGTCGATCGTTATCCCTACCTCACGACCGACACCCGCTCGCTGAAGCTCTCCCCGGATCAGTATCGTCGCCTCGTCGCCCACATTCGCGACAGCTTCCAACTCGACCCGCAAGGCAAGGTCCTCCAGATCGATCACCCCGGCTACTACTCCGAGGATCGGTTCTTCGAGGCCAAAGGCAGCTACCACCTGTTCTACACCTGCAACAGCTGGACGAATGATGGACTGAAGCAGGCGGGCGTGAAGACCGCGCTATGGGCACCGTTTCCCGCGAGCGTGCGCTACCACCTGCCGCCGGCCAGGAACTGACCCATAGGCCCAACAGGCCCCACACGCCTGCGGACCGGGATCACGACACCGAGGACACGGCCATCGCCTCGGCCTGCTCCTCCATCTTCGCTACCATCGCAAACTGCACCCGCGCACGATCCAGATTGTGATTGGGCCGGTGCACCTTGAAGTAGACGTCACCGGCGAGGTGGTCGGCAAGAAACCGCAGGCCGATCGTGTAGGTGACCAACCGCGCCGCGAACGGCATCAACTCCATCTCGCGCGGCGACAACGACCCGCGCGTGCCCTGCAGATAACCGTCGACGAGCGCACGATACAACCTCAGGTCGGTGCCGACGCGCGAGAGATCCCGTTCGTCTTCATCACTCGTCGCAGCCGTGAAGCGCACGAGGTCACCGAAGTCGTAAAGCGAATAACCCGGCATGCACGTATCGAGGTCGACGATGCAGCGCGCGCGCCCGGTCTTGTTGCAGAACAGGACGTTGTTGAGCTTGGTGTCGCCGTGCACCGTCCGCCGCGGGATCTCGCCCGACTGCAGCAGCCGATCGATGACAAACGCCATGTCGTGGCGCGTCTGCGCAAATCGGATCTCCGGCATGCAGGCGGCGGCGCGATTCTGCGGATCCTCAGCCAGCGCGTCCTCAAACTGCTGCAACCGATAGGGCGTACTGAAGAATCGCGGCAGGGTTTCGCGCAGGCAACTTGCATCGAGGTCGGCGAGTTGCGACTGAAACCAGCCAAACGCACGCGCCGCCTCAAAAGCCTGTTCCGGCCCACTGCAGTGGTCGCGACTGCTGGTGTCTTCGATGAACGGATACGTGCGCCACTGGCCCGAATCGGCCACGAGATAAGACCGTTCACCCTTCGTCAACACGAGGTCGAGCACCCGGAAGCCATCCAGCGTATTGGCCCCGGCCATCTTGCGACGCAGATGGCGGCTCACCGTCTCGATATTGTGCATCACCGCGGGGATATCATGGAAGACCTTGTCGTTCATGCGCTGGTGCAAGAACCGATGGTCCTCTCCATCCACGTGCCAGGTGGAAATGAACGTGTCGTGGATATGGCCGCGCTGCAGGGCGCGCACATCGCGCAACTCCCCGGCAATCTGAAACTGCTGCGCGGCGTGCTGCAGGTCGGCGGGTGTAAGTGGTTTCTGGCTTGTCATCGCAGCGGCTCCCCGGAGTTGACGTGAAAGTGCAGATGCTTGCTATCTTGATAGCGCCCCAGATTGGTGAGCACCCGTGCGGCGCCATGTTCGCGTTCGACACGCGCGGCAACCTCGCGGACCACCGCCAGCAACTGATGCAGCAAGTCCTCATCGGCTGCGCCGAGATCCGTAAGCGACGGCACATGCTGCTTGGGGATCACGACGATATGCACCGGCCAGAACGGGCGCGTGTGGTGGTAGGCAAGCACCTGCGCGGTCTCAGCGACCACCTGCACTGGCGTCTTGCCGTTCAGCACTTCGTCGCAGTAGAAGTCCGAGGTCATGGAACGCGCATCGAACGGGGCGACGCGCAATAGCACAAGCCGGCAATGCACAACCTGCGTGCCACCCACCGCAGGTGTCCCACCATCGCGCCTCACTGCCTCGCGGTAGCCCCAATGGCACGGGAACTTCCCCCCTTCCCGCACCACCACAAGCAAGCCTGCGCCACAATGCACGCTTCGGATAGGCTCGTCACTCCATGAGTTCTCGTCCCGTTGGCGCGCTGCTCCTCGTCGCCGGATTCGTTCTGCTGCTTTGCAGCCCAGACGAGTTCAGCGTCTTGCACCTGTTCGGGTTCCTCTTCTGCGTCGTCTTCGGCCTCATGCTCGTCACGGGTTTGCTGGGGCGCAACGCACGCCTTCGCCAACAGATCACCACCGCCGCGACAACCGCACCGCCCCGCCCGCCGATCGCCATCACCCAGCTTCGGGAGTTCCGCTATCCCCGCCCCCGCCTCGGCACCAAGCTCCTGTTTACGCTGCTCACCCTGCTGTTCTGCGGCCTTGCCGTCTTTGCGGCGGTCGTCGGCAAGGACGAAACCCGTCTGGTCGGCTTTGCCCTGTTTGCGCCGGCGGTCCTGCTTTGGCTCTACTACCGCGCGCACTATCGACAGACCGTGACGATCGATGCGACGGGTATCCGGTCCCGTGGCTACTTCCGCACCGTCTCGATGCGTTGGAACGAGGTGCTCGCGCTGCAGGCATTCTCCGTACACACCGCCAACGGTGTGGATGCCGGCACCGTCCTTCGTCTGCACGCACTCGATCGCACGATCCAGTATTTCGGCTCGCTCGTGCAGGCGGAAGAACTGACGCAACTCGTCGCCAACGCAACCGGCAGAGATTGGGCGTCCTGAAAGGACGGGCCCCTTGGCGGCCACTCCGCCACGCCGCCGCAGTTGACCCACGCCGCGCCGACCGCCATCGTACCTGTACGTGAGCGTCACCATCAACTGCAAGGGCCTCAGCGCCTCGTTTGGCGCGCGGGAACTGTTCTCCAAGCTGGACCTCGTCATCGCACCTGGCGACAAGGTCGGCCTGGTGGGCCCCAACGGCGCGGGCAAATCGACCTTGTTGCGCATGTTGGCGGGACTGCGCGCGCCGGACGCCGGCAGCATCGTGCTAGCCCCACCGACCGCGACCCTTGGCTACCTCGCTCAGGAACCCGAACGCATCCCCGGCGAAAGTGTGCGCGCCCTGCTGCACCGCCGCACCGGGGTGGCCGCTGCGGAAGTCGCGATGAATGCCGCGGCCGAAGCCATGTCCGACGGCAAACCGGGCGCCGACATGGCCTACTCGGAGGCCCTCGAGCGCTGGCTTGCACTCGGTGGCGCCGACCTTGAAGAGCGCATCGCGGTCGTGCTCGCGGACCTCGGCCTCGGTGTCGACCTCGACCTCGACGTCACCGCACTCTCCGGTGGCCAGGCCGCACGCGCCGGCCTCGCCGCGTTATTGCTCTCGCGCTACGACGCGTTCCTGCTCGACGAACCAACCAACGACCTCGATATCGATGGCCTCGACCATCTCGAGGAGTTCGTGCAATCGCTCGCGGCCCCCACCGTGCTCGTGAGCCACGATCGCGAGTTCCTCACCCGCACGGTCACCAAAGTCGTGGAGATCGACCGCAGCTTGCAGCGCGTCGCCGTCTACGGCGGCAGTTACGAGGCGTATCTCGAAGAACGTGCAACGGCTCGCCACCACGCCGCCTCCGCTTACGCCGAGTACACCGACCGCCGCGCCGAACTCGAAGCCCGCGCGCGCAAACAACGCGCCTGGATGGCCAAGGGAGTCAAGAACGCGCGACGCAAGGCGCGCGACAACGACAAAATCGGTCGCGCGTTCCGCACGGAAACCAGCGAGAAGAAGGCCGCCAAAGCGCGCCAGACTGAACGCATGATCGAACGGCTCGAACAGGTCGAAGCGCCGCGCAAGGAGTGGAAACTGCAATTCACGATCGCCACCGCGGCGCGCTCCGGCGACGTCGTGGCGCAGGTGCGCGACGCCATCGTCGAACGCGGTTCCTTCCGCCTCGGCCCGGTGACGCTACAACTCGACCTGCGCGATCGCATCGCCATCACGGGCCCCAATGGCGGCGGCAAGAGCACGCTGCTGAACCTGCTGCTCGGCCGGCTGCGACCGACTTCGGGCACCGTGACCCAGGGCTCCAATGTCGTGGTTGGCGAAATCGATCAGGCCCGCGGCACGTTCGTCGAAGATGCGCCCGTCGGCGAGGTCTTCGCCCGCAGCATGCCCGATTGGCCAACCTCCGAAGTCCGCACGCTGCTGGCCAAGTTCGGCCTCGGCTCCAACTTCGTGCAGCGGTCGGCCGCGTCCCTTTCGCCCGGGG
>JADZDL010000270.1 GCA_020851075.1 Planctomycetota bacterium
ACGCCCTGGGTTATCTGGGGGCCCTGCCCCGCCACCCAACGGACGCTGCAACAGACAGCGGACCTATTGAATCGTGCGGCCTCCGGCCGCACTCTATTGCCTTCCGCTGCAGTTGAGCTCAGGCGTTAGGCATCTACGACCCCAAATGCGCAACGAAGAGAAGGCAGTCGCTGGCATCATTGAAGCCATTCGCGTTGGCTCCCGCATGGAGTATTCCCGACATCAATCGCATGGAGAGTGCGACTTTCTGCTGCACGATGGCGACGGAGTGTACCCTTTCGAGGTGACGCGGCATACTAACGCCCGATCTCAAGAAATGAACGCAGCGATTCTCGGGAGAGATGGGAGAGCTGCCTTCCTAGACCGTCACCTCGCTCAGAAGGATTGGTGGATCTTTCCAAGCCGCAACGCGAATATTCGGCGGGTTCGGGCGCAGGCCGACCGCTTGCTGGCGGATATCGAGTCGGAGGGTCTGTCGGAATTCGACGTCAACACGAATGGAGCATCGCCGGCTGTTCAACGAATATGGAATGAGATAAGCGTCCTCTATGGCACTCATATGCCGTGGTCGCCGGCCGGTCGCATCGGCATAGCGACTCCGGGGGGTGGCGGCTTTCTGAGCGGCGACGAAGTTGTGTGTGCGATCGAGTGTGAAGCTGCCAAGGAGGACAATCGCCGCAAACTCGGGACCGACGCAGATGAGAGACATCTCTGCGTCTATGTGGATTACTTAGGCTATCCGGCCCATTCGGTGATGCTGGCCGGCCTGTTGCCATCGCAGGAGCCGGACTTGCCGCCTGAGGTAACGCACCTCTGGGTGATATGTGACTTTGGTGAAGGCCCAGAGTACATCGTCTGGAGCTTCGCACGCGGCGGCCAGTGGAAGAATCATGGTACGTTCATCGAGTCTGCCTCGCCGGATGCCTAACGGGCGTTGCAGTTGACAAGCGCGCTAAAGGTCTGCGTTCGCTAGCGCGAACGCTCTTATTTGATGCGCTTGCAACTGAACTTGAGCGTTGGGCGGCAGGATCTGGCACGGACATCGGCTCGCGCGGTTCGTTCGGTGTCCACCTCTGGCGAAGGACGGCGACGAAGGACTGATGGCCTTTGGTGCTTCTCTTTTGTATTTGAACCGTACGCGTGCGAGCGTTACGTGCCTCGTGCGTTCGCCTCGCGCCGGACGAACACTTGTGCGTGGGGGGCGGCGGCGTTGGCTCTCGGGCGCGACGACAGGCGCCGGTGAGACGCCCTGGGATACCTGGGGGCCCTGCCCTGCCACCCAACATCGGCTGCAACAGTCGGCCGAGCATTTGTACGCGCGCTCCGCGCGCTCTATTGCCTTCGTCCGCAGTTGAGCCTTAGCGTTAGCTGGCCATAATCAGATTCGATGACGATGAGCGGATCCGAACTTTTTACAGCGCTGATTGCGGTCGCTGGGCTGCTGCTAGGATTGCGCAGTGAGTGGCGCGAGTACGCGCGTGGAAAGCCGAGGTTGCGTGTAATTCCCAAGGTCGCGTTTCCGATGGGCCCCATGCCCGACACGCGTCCATGCTTTGCATTCGAGGTAATCAACGAAGGCCACGTAGCCGTCACCGTGACGGAGGTCGGATTCTTCTACGAAGGAACGGACTCCCGGGGCTCCCTCACTCCCATTCTGCCGCCGGGCACAAGCTGGCCGCATCGACTCGAGCCCCATTCTTCCGTGGTCGTCTACTCTGAAGCGGAAGCGATCAACGATCCTGCGGTTTCGAAGGTCGCCTGTGCGTACGCAGCGACGGCTAGCGATCAAGTGTTCGAGGGCACATCGGATGCCCTGAAGCACCTTATCACAACCGGTGCAGTACCGCTTCTTCGTAGGACAATGTCGAGAACTGGCTTGGCCGGATACTTAACGGTTTCTTCCTTTGATAACGTGGCCTAGTCACCGAGTAGGGGCCCGCGGCATTGCGCGCCAGCTATCACGCGCTGCAGCAGACAGCGAAGCTGTTGATTCGTGCGGCCTGCGGCCGCACTCTATTACCCTTCGCTGCAGCTGAGCTTCAGCGTTAGCCAGCTAAAATCGCGCATGACGAGTGGTGTCCGATACTCCGTCACACTCTCCTTCAAACCGCCGTCGCCCCCGGTTACGGCCCGCGGCGAGTTTACGGAGGACGAGTGGAACCTCCTGACGCGCTTTCAAGTCCTCGATGAAGAGCTCCGAACCGCTCGGCTGCTGACTCATGATCCGCCTTGGCAACTGAGCGTTGGCTTCGATTCCTACGGCCAAGTCGCGTCTCACAACCTGCCGGAGCGCATTGAGATTCGTGAGCTTCTGCATCTGTTGCGACCTCTCATCCTTGATAGTGAACCGACCGCATTCTACCGAATCGTCAACTTGCTCGCTCGTCACTTCACCGACGATCAGTTTCGACGAATCTTCACGGCGTGGCGCGCACGGTTCTCGGGAAAGGACACTCAGACTTCGTACCGCATCGAAGTTGGAGGACTTCTGATCAACTCGGAGCGGTCGTTGAAGCTCTGGCTCAACGCATACGAGTACCACCGGGACCAAGACAAGCAAGCGATACTCGCAAGCCTCAAGGATAGCGGACCCTTCGAGCTTGTGGAGACAATGTTTGTCGACCTGCTAACTCGTCAGGCTGAGGCGATCAGCCTCGCTGCAAGCTTTGTCGCTCGGATCGCAGAGGCAGTCTCACGGAGATCGCCGGGAAGCGCTGGCTAACTGGCGCTGGAGCAGTCGGCCGAGCTAAGGTACGCTCGCTGCGCTCGCATGATTTGGTTCGGCCGCAGCTCAGCTTTGGCGTTGAACTAAACCGCTGCGCGGTAGTTGTTGTTGAGGACGGTTCTCCGAGCGGGGCCGTCCTTTTGCGTGTAGGGGAGGGTCCGTAACGTCGCGGGTGCAGGTCCTGCTTCCCCCGCTGACGGAGGTTTCGATGCAGACGCTCACCGACCGGATGAGCGAAGACATGCGGCTGCGTGGCTTCGCGCGCACGACCCAGCTGGCGTAT
>JADZDL010000271.1 GCA_020851075.1 Planctomycetota bacterium
ACGCCTGATAGCCAGTCATCACCGTGCGCGACAGCCGTTCGCCCCACCACGGCGCCAGCGTGCAATGCGCCGAACCCGTCACCGGATCCTCGGCCACCCCAACCGCCGGTGCAAAGAAGCGCGATACGAAGTCCCACTTGCGGCCCTTTGCCAGCGCCGTCACCACGACACCGCGCACGGGCAACTTGCCGAGCGCCGCGAAGTCAGGATCGAGATCGCGCACCTGCTTCTCACTCGCGAGTTCGACGAGCAGATCGTCGGCACTGCGCGCGACGAGCTTCGGCGTGATACCGAGCGCCTTCGTGAGCCCGGCGGGCGCCTTGCCGACCTTGGCCGGCCGGGCCGGGAAGTTGAGTTCGATGCGTTCGTCGCGCCCCGTGGCCGTGAGCACACCACTCTTCGTTTTGAAGCGCAGCTCGACGTCAACCGGCGCCAGCCCTTCCTGCCAGAGCACGTGCGCAGTGGCCAGCGTCGCGTGCCCGCACAGCGCCACTTCGGCCTTGGGCGTGAACCAGCGCAGCCCGAAGCCCGATGCCATTGGCATCACGAAGGCGGTTTCGGAGAGGTTCAGTTCGGCCGCGACCGCCTGCATCCAGCGGGCTGGGCGAGGTTTGGTCAGCAGGCACACGGCGGCCGGATTGCCGCGGAAGGAGGTCGTCGTGAACGCATCGACATGGAAACACGGCACGGTCGTCATGGTGAAGTTGTAGGAGTGGCGACCCGCAGTGCCTAGCATGCTGCCGTGCGTTGCTTTGTCGCCCTCGATCTACCCCCACCTGTCTGCATCTACCTCGCTGGACTGGCCCAGCTATTCCAGAAGAAGGGCAACGTCAAATGGGTGCCTGCGGACCAATTGCACGTGACCCTCGTCTTTGCGGGGGATCTTGAGGAAGAGGCCGTCGAGGGCCTGCGCGAGGAAGTGCGCCGCGTCGAGCTGTCGCCGATGTCGTTCACGCTCGCGAGCCTCGGCCACTTTCCGCCGCGGGGGGAGCCGCGCGTGGTGTGGGCGGGCCTTGGTGGTGACCTCGAAGCCATCACAAAACTGCAGGAAGAGCTGGCTGGCAATGCCGAGCGCTACGGCATCGAACGCGAGAAGCGTCCGTTTGTGCCGCATGTGACGCTCGGGCGCGTGAAGAGTGCGTTCGGCTCGCTGGCCCTGATCGGGCAATTGAAGACCGTCGGCGCCACCCTGCGCGACAAGCCGTTTTCGCCAACCGCGCTCATGCTCTACTCGAGCGAACTCCGGCCCGGCGGCCCGATCCACACGCCGATGCTGCGCCGTTCGATTCCGCAGGCGTAGGCGCTGCCTGGCTGGGCCAGGCTGGTTTGACGGACCGGCCGGCCCCCAGGATGAACAGGGATGGAGTAATGTGGCGCCTTGCCCGTCGCTGCCAAACCCCGCACCTGGGCCGCCATGACGCATTCCCCGACCTGGCCCCTCGCCCTCGCCGCCCTGCTCGGTGGCACCGCCGTGGGCCAGCGCCAGGTGCTGCGGCATGATGCGGCGGCCTACGTCTGCACGGAGGAAGGCACCAATTGGACCTACCTGCGCACGACCACGCCCGATGGCGCCATCGGCGGCGGCGCGCAGGCCATCGTCAGCGTCGGCGTGTTCGGCACCTACCGCCGCGCCGATGGCAGCCGGTGGCATCTGGTTGCGCAACGCGCCGGCGAACGTCAGCTGCGGCAGGAACATTGGAATACGGAGGGCCCCGGCCTGCTGGTCGTGAACGGCCTCTTGGCCATGGAAGGCCACGCCAAGGGCACTTTGTCGACGGCTACCGCCTGCCTGCTCGCCGCCCCCGTCGGCGCGGTCACCGCGTGGAACTGGAACGAAGACCGCAAGGAAGGGACCGTGGAAGTGCGCGCGGCCGTGCTCGCCTTCGATGAGCAGGTGAAGGTGCCGGTGGGCACCTTCCGCGCCGTGCACGTGCAGATCGCCGAGCTGGCAGACGACGTGGTGAAGACCGACCTGTGGTTTGCGCGCGGCACCGGGCTCGTGCGTTCGGTGCGCCAGACGAAGGACCACACCGAAGTGACGGAGTTGACGAAGTTCACGCCGGGCAGCGACCAGACCGAGCTTCGCCTATCAACCCTGCAGATGCTCGCGCCGCCGGACTGGTTGTGGTCCAAGCGTGGTGCCGCGACCATCACCTGGTTTGACCGGGAGCCCACCAGCGTCCTGTTCGGCGGCCGCTTCGCGCTCATCAACAACCACGGCACCTGGCATTGTGCGTTTGTGGATGTGGGCCGATGCCTGCCGATCTCGGCTGCGGCGATCGACTGGCGGGAGATCCAGCAGGGCCGGCCAACGTATGGCAACAAGGTGCTCATGCAGGCGTCGGCGCGCCTCTACATGGCGGAACGGCAACTGTTCGCGCCGGAGATCGACATCGAGGCCGACGAACAGCGTGGAACCCTGCAAGCCCGCGACGCGAAGGGCTTGCGGCGATTTGATCTGGCGATGAGCAAAGGGGGCTCGTACGTCGTCACCGTGACCGAGACGAAGGACTGAGCGCCTACTCGGTCTCGAGATTGACGAGCACCTTCTGCACATCGAGCGTGCGCGGCGCTTCGAGGATGCGCGCGGCGATGCGGCGGCATTCTTCGATCGTGTAACGCCCGAGCACCTTGAGCACGCTGCGCAGACGAACCGGCGCGATCGAGAACGTCCGATAACCGACGCCGAGATAGAACGGCATGCGCACCGGATCCGCCGCGCTCTCGCCAAACAGCACGAGCGACTTCTCGCGGCGCTCGGCATCCTTCGCCATGCGCGCCAGCAGCTCGAACACGGCGGGATGGACCATTTCGTGGTATTCGCGCACCGCGGCGTTGTCGCGGTCGGCGCCGAGCAGGTGCGCCTGCAGGTCGTCGATCGCGATCACGGCGAAGTCGCTTTCGTTGAGCAGCGCACCAATCGACATCGCGGCCGCGGGCACCTCGATGATCGGCGCCATCGCCATGTCCGCCGCACACGGAATGCGGGCCTTCTTGAGGGCGACGCGCTCTTCGAGCATCGCGGCCTTCACACGCTGGAACTCGGCGAGACTCGTCACAAACGGGACCAGTATCGCCACGCCCGCGACCCCTACCGACGCGCGCAGGATCGCGCGCAACTGCATGCGCAGCACATCCTGGTTGGCCAGCAGGCCGCGCACACCGCGCTGGCCCATGGCGGGATTCCGTTCTTGGTTGCTGCGGCCCGGTTCGAGGGTTGCGGCCGCGACATCGAGCAGCCGGAACGAGACATGGCGGCCCTGCTGTGCCTCGAGCACCTGCTTGTAGCAGTGCACAAGCGAATCTTCGCCAGGCCGCGACTTCTCGGCGAGGAACTGCAACTCGGTGCGATAGACACCGATGCCCTCCATGCCAAACGTGCGCACGAGGTCTGCCTCACCCGCACTGCCGCAGGACCCCTGCAACTGCACCGGCGTGCCATCGCGGGTCTGGTGGCGCGTCACATCCGCCGGCGCTTGGGCCTCGGCCTTGCTGGCCTTCCAGCGCTGCGCCGCAGCGGTCGCTTCGGCCAGCGCCCGGTCGTCCGGCACGGTGACCAGCTCGCCCGCCGACGCGTCGAGCACGACACAATCACCATCGCGGAGCAGGCGCGGCAGGTCACGGATGCCCGTCACGGTCGGAATGCCCATGCTGCGCGCGAGGATCGCCGCGTGCGAACTCATGCCGCCTTCTTCGGCGACGATGCCCTCGACCTTCTCGTTGTCGAGGTTGAACATGTCGGCCGTGGTCAGCTTGCGAGCCGCCAGGATGTACGGCCCCACCGGAGTCGCCGCGCCGCGCACCGTTTCGGCATCGAGGTTGCGCAGCAGGCGCGTGGCGACGTCGCGCAGGTCACTGGCCCGGCGGCGCAACAGATCACTTTCGACGAGCTGGAAGATGCGGTCGTACTTGGCGAACACCAACTGCACGGCCTCGCGCACCGACAATCGTTCCTGCAGGACCTGGGTCTCGATCTCGGTGACGAACATGGCGTCGCCGAGGTAGGCCAGGTGGGCATCAAAGATGCGCAGTTCCGCCTCACCGAGGCTATCACTCTGCTTCTGCTTGATCTCCTCGACCTGGGCCCGGCTCTTCTGCAGCGCTTCACGCAAGCGGTTGAGCTCGGTTTCCACTTCGTCAGCCGCGATCCGCCGCCCGGTGCTCTCCGCGGCAAACCCTCGCAGGTAGACCTGCCCCACGGCGATGCCGGGAGCCACAGATTCGCCGCGGACCCGGGTCATCGGCGACCCCCTGACAGGCTCTGGCCCGGCATACGCTTGTCGTGGCAGACCGGACGGAAGCTGGCCGACCGGAAAACGATGGGACAAAAAGGCTGGAGGCTGGACATCGCGGGAACGACAACGAGCGATCGGTCTCGAATCGGGAGCGGTCTGGATACTGCCGACGGCAAGGACGGCTGGTCCACGCCCCGGGTTTCTCGGCAAGGAACGGAGGCAGCGAAGGGTAGCGCCTGCGCCCCGCCTCGGGTAGACATACCGTGCTTACCACGATGGGCATTCATCCCACCGCGATCGTTGCACCCGGCGCAGAACTCGGCGAAGACGTCGAGATCGGACCTTACTGTACGGTCGGATCCCGCGTCCGCCTCGGTGCTCGTACCCGCCTCCACACCCACGTCGTCGTCGACGGCGATACCTGGATTGGGGAGGACTGCGAGCTCTACCCATTCGCGGTGATCGGCTGCCACCCCCAGGACAAGAAGCTGAAGAACGGCGACCAGGGCGGCAAGCTCCGTATCGGCAACCACAACCGGATCCGCGAGAGCGTCACGATCCACGGTGGTACCACGTTCGGCAGTGGCCAGACGACGATCGGCGACCACAACATGCTGCTGGTCGGTGCGCACATCGGCCACGACGCGACCGTGGGCAACCACGTCGTCTTCACGAACGGTGCCATGGCGGCAGGCCATACCGTGATCGGCGACCGGGCGATCCTCGGCGCCATGGTGGGCATCCACCAGTTCGCGCGGGTTGGCAAACTCGCCATGGTCGGCGCCGGGGCGATGGTGTCCCACGACGCGCCGCCGTTTGCGACCGTCCAGGGCGACCGCGCCAAACTCGTGGCGGTCAACCTCGTCGGCCTGCACCGCAACGGCTATTCGCCCGAACAGAAGGCTCTGATCAAGCGCGTCTTCCGACTATTGTTCTGGCGTGCCGGCACCTTGCACCAACGCCTTGAACTGGTCCGCTGCAGCCCGCTGCATCGCGACCCCGTCTGCCGTGAAATCGTCGACTTCGTCGCTGCCAGCAAACGTGGCGTATGCAGCCCGCGGTCGGGACGCCTTGTGCGCGCGGAGTATCCCGAAGCCCCTGGCGATGTCGCAGGCGCGTAGCCCCGGGACGCGCTTCCTCGGCGTGCGCAGGTTGTTGCGCCTGGATCTGGCAACCCTGGATCTGGCAACCC
>JADZDL010000272.1 GCA_020851075.1 Planctomycetota bacterium
CCGCGGCCGGTTCTGCTGCCAGCATGTCCGTTGGCGACGACCGCGAAGCGGGTGGTGCGGTGCCTCGGCTCGCCAAGGGGGCCGCCGCGCTGTCCGGCATGGACCATGCCCAACTCGCCGCGCTGGTCCAGGCCTGTCGCTCGGCAATGTTCGCCGTGGCCAGTGACTGGGTCGAAGCTGGCGTGTCCAGCAAAGGTTGGCAGACGATTCCGGTCTCGCCCGCGGAAGAGTGGCTCAGTGGCCCGCTGCCCGTAGCACGGCTGTTGCACCTCCTGCAGGGCCTGCACACCGACCTCGCCCAAGGTCGCCTGCCGCGGCTCGCGCCACTGCCAACACCGGCCCCCGACGGGCTTGCCCGCTGGAATACGCTGCCGGCCCGGGGGCTCGCCGACCCGCTGCTGCTGCGCGGCCACGAGGCCCATCTGCATGCGCCCCCCGAAGCGCAGCAGACGGCTCCCGGCCGGGCGGGCGATGTGGCCCTCGTGCTCGGGGCTGGCAATGTCACGGCGACGCCCGTGCTCGACGTGCTCGACCAGGTGTTCCTGCGCGGTCGTGCCGTGCTGCTCAAGGTGAGTCCGCAACACCGCGAACTCCGGTTCGTGTTTGGTTGCGCGCTGCGACCACTCGTCGACGCTGGCCTGCTCACCATCTGCCAAGGCGACGCGAATCTCGGTCGCCAACTTGCCCACGATCCCGGCATCGCCGCCGTGCACCTCACGGGCTCCGCGGCCACCTGGCAACTCCTGCGCAGCGATCCCGCGTTGGCTGGCAAGCAGCTCACCGCCGAAGTCGGCTGCTGCACGCCTGCGCTCGTCGTGCCCGGGCACTACCGCGAACGCGAACTGCGCCATCTCGCCAACCAGCTCGCGGCGTTTGCGGCGATGAACGGCGGCGCCATGTGCCTTGCCCCGCGCCTCGTGGTGACCGCGCAGGGCTGGCCGCAGCGGGAGGCATTCCTGCATTGCCTGCGCGCAGCCCTCGCCGCGTTGCCCGCGCGCGTGCCCTTCCATCCCGGGGCCCACGGCGATTTCGAACGCGCCACCGCGGCGCCCTGTGCGACCGTGGCCCTGCAGCCGACGCTGTGCACGGGGCTTGCCACCAGCAACGAAGATCGATACCGGCGCGAGCACTTCGCGCCGGTGCTGCTCGAAGTGCCGCTGCCCGCGGCCAGCACCCCGGCATGGCTCGACACCGCCACCGGTTTTGTGCGCGATCACGTCTACGGTGCGTTGTCGGCCTACGTGTTTGCCGCGCGCAGCATCCGCAGCCAACATCGCGACGCCATCGATCGCGCCGTCGTTCGCCTGCCGCACGGCACCATCGCGATCAACACCTGGACCGGGCTCGGGTATGGCCTTGGCAGCACGCCGTGGGGCGCCCCGCCCGACGCGGTGCCAGAACCCGGCCGCGGCACCACCCACGGCACCACGTGCCTCAGCCCCGTGCAACGCACCGTGATCGAAGCGCCATTCCGCCCATGGCCCCTGCCTCCGTGGTTGCCACAACATCGCCGAGGTCACGCGACCTTGCGCGCCTTGTCTCGCTACTATCTCGCGCCAACTTCCTTCCGCCTCGCACGCACTACCGCCCTCGCCTTGTACAGCCTGTGACCAGCAAGCCATGACGGGTGTTTCCTTGCCGCGCGACCAAGCCTCGCGGGTGTTCTTCTGGATCGCGCTGCTGTGCCTCGTCTGGAGCAGCACCTGGTTTGCGATCCGCGTCTGCGTGCGCGACCAACCACCGTTGACCTCGGCGGCGCTGCGCTTCGTGCTCGCCGGCGTTTTGATGGCCCTGCTCGCCCCGCGGCTGCGCAAGCTCGAGAAGGCCCCCTCGCCGCCGCCGCCACGCTGGCTCTGGCTCACCGCGGGTGGCACCAACTTCGCAGGTTCGTATGGCATCCTGTATGTGACCGAGACCGTCGTGCCCTCCGGCATCGCCGCCGTACTCTGGGGCATCTTCCCGTTGTTGATGGCCGGCAGCGGCGTGCTCGTGCTCGGCGAACGCATCGCGGCGCGGCAATGGCTCGGCTTCGTAGTCGCGTTCTTCGGCATCGTCACCGTGTTCGGTGGCAACCTCGGGGGCCAGGAGGACGCCCTCGGGCCAGCCCTCTGCCTGCTGCTGAGCCCGATCGTCTCGGCGGTGGGCACGACGCTGATCAAGAAGTTTGGCAGCGGTACGAGTTCGGTCGTGCTGAACCGCAACGGCATGCTGTTTGGTGCCGGCTTGCTCGGCACAGCGGCGCTGCTGCGCGAGGATCCGCTCCACGTGGTCTGGACGTGGAACTCGTTCCTGGCCACGGTCTATCTGGGCGCGTTCGGCACGGCGCTCACGTTCGGCGTCTACTTCTGGCTCCTGCGCACGGCGCCGGCCTCGCAGCTGTCCTTGATCTCGTATGTGACGCCAATCCTCGCGCTGCTGTTTGGCGCAGCCGTCGGTGACGGGACCATGGATACGATGGCCTGGCTCGGCGGCGCGCTCGTCGTGCTCGGGGTCGCACTCGTGGTGCGCAAGGCGGCCCGATGACCAGGCACCGCACTCGCAAGCTCCCGCTGCCGAACGTGCTGCGCGCCCTACGTTCGCTGCGTTTGCCTCGCACGCGACGTGGCCGGCACCGGGCCGGGGCGTTGCTCGCACTGCTCGTGCTGTGGGCGGTGTGGCTCTGGTCCAACCACGACCAGCGCCAGTCGTGGCCGCGCCACCAGATCCTCAACGCGATCCGCTTCGTCGAGAGCGGCGACCGCGACCCGGTGCCCGACGGCGACGGGGGGCTCGCCATCGGCCCCTACCAGATCCATGCCATCTACTGGCGCGATGCGATCGCGTTCGAACCCTCGCTCGGCGGCACCTACCAGGACTGCCGGCGCCGCGCCTACGCCGAACGGGTCATCGATGCCTATATGCGCAAGTGGATCCCGGTCGAATGGGCACGCGGCTTTGCCGAGACCATTGCCAAAGTGCACAACGGCGGCCCCAAGGGCGCCGACAATCCAAAGACCGCCGGGTACTGGGAACGGGTGCGCAGCAAGCTGCCGTGAGCGCGCGGCTCAATCGTCCGCGAACGTGCGCACGAACGCAGCACGGCGCGGCGGCGGCATCGGCACCGCGTCCCCCTTCACGCTGTGCCAGACGACTTCGTTGAGCAGCAGGTCATCGGCGGCATCTTCGCGCGTGAAGTCGAACGTTGCCGAGCGCTCCGCCCCCCACGCGGTCTTCTTGTTGCGATCGTCGAGCGACACCTGGTTGGGCAACGCCGCGAACGCACGCGGATCCGCCTTGCTCACGAAACAATCAAACATGGGCAACGCCGCGGCATCAAACTGGCTCATCGGCGGCAAACCAAGGATGAGCTCCATCGTGCGCAGCATGCTGCACGTCGAATAGTGCGTGGAGACCACGACGCCACGCTTCACGAACGGCCCCGCCACGAGCGCCACCGTGCGGTGCGCATCGATGTGATCGGGCCCGTTCTGCGCATCGTCTTCGACCACGAAGACGGCCATTTCGGCCCAGAATCGGCTCTTGCTGAGCGATTCGAGCAACCGTCCCAGGGCCAGATCGTTGTCGGCCATGCAGCTCTGCGGCGTGAACGCGCCCACCTTGGTGCCCGCGGTGTGGTCCTGCGGCAAGCGCACGATGGCGAGGCGAGGAAACTCACCACGCTTCTCAAACTCGGCAAGTTCGACGCAGAATCGATCGACGCGGCGCATGTCGGGGTATTCCATGTCGAAGCTGCGGAACAACACATCGCAGTGCCCTTGCAGCGCCGGCGACCGCGCTTCGCCAGGCTCATCGGGCTTCTTCGCATTGGTGACCCACTCGCCATAACTGCGATAGGTAATGCCCGCCGCTTTGGCGAGGTCCCACAGATACCCGTTCTTCGGCACTCCAAGCGCGAAGTGCCCCTCCCCCGGATACCCAAGCACAACCTCGGCGCCTTCGGGGGTCCGTTGCGTGCCTTTGCCACCGTAGCTCACGGGCCACGTGCGTTCGACGAAGTCCGTCGCATAGCCGCCCATCGACCATTCGTGGCCATCGGCGGACACTTCGGACTCGACGTAGAAGTTGTCGAGCAATACGAACTGCTCCGCAATCGCGTGGTGATTGGGGGTCACTTCGCGCGGGAACAAGCACAACTTCGCATCGCCGTTGCCTTGCGGCAGATCGCCAAACACCTGGTCGTAGGTGCGGTTCTCCTTGATCACGTAGACGACATACCGGATCGGCGATGGCTCACCCGGGCGCGCCGGAATCGGGCTATCCGCTGGCCGCGCACCAAGCCCACGCACCCCACCGTCGGCGCGCAGCGGACTGCACGCAATGGCCTGCTTCGACAACTTCGCGAGCTGTTCGGGCGAGGGGAACGCAAACACCGCGAGCGAGCCGCCGAACATGCTGCCCGAGTAATCGGCGACCGTCTTGCGGGCTTTGCCAGGCTGCGGCCCATCGGGATTGGCGTGCGAACCAAGGCTGCCCTTGCCGTTGGCCACGTAGACCGTGCTGCCATCGGCGCTCGTGCGCACCGACGTTGGATAGAAGCCCACGGGCACGAAACCGAGCGCCTGGCTGCGACCAGCTTCGCTCACATCGACCACGGCGAGCGTGTTGTTGTCGGCATTGCCGATGAGCAACAACTTGCCGGCGAGCGCTAACGAATTCGGTGTCGATCCTGGCGGTGCATTGTCGTGCAGAGCGCTGCCGATCGTCTCAATCGCGCGGCCCTTGCCGAGATCGAGCACGGTGACGCTGTTCTCGTTGCCATTGCTCACGAACACCCGTTGCCCATCGGGATGTACGAGCAGTTCGCTCGGATGCTCGCCGGTCGGCAAGGTGGCCACGACCTTCTCGGACGCGATCTCGACCGCGACCACCTGCGCTTTCGCCCACAGCGACACGAGCACCTGCTTGCCATCGTGACTCAGCGCGCATTCAAACGGGAACGAATCCGCGCCGAGCGCCACGGTGCCGAGCAGTTTGCCCTCGCGATCGAAGTGATGCAGACCACCCGTGCGCTGCGCGCAGATCCACCACGATCCGTCGGCTCCCGCGCACAGCCCAGCCGGCAGGTCCAGCGCTTCGGCGATGCCCAGCGGCCACAACATGCCCTTCCCAAAGGTGCCCAACTCGGCATCGAACGGCACCACGTGCACGACGTCCTCCGCCCCCCCGCTCACACAGAGTTGCGCACCATCGGCACTCCACGCCATGCCACTCCACGTGCGCGCGAGCGGCAACTTCAAAGCCACCTTCTGCGTCCGCGTATCAAACAGCACCACCTGATGCTGGCGGTATCCCGCGTGCTGGATCGCGAGCCAGCGGCCCGCCGGATGCATCGCCATGCGCACGGGCAGATCCGACTCGAGCGCGTGCTGCTCCCCATGCGGCTGCAGCGACCAGCCGTTCGTCAAGAGAATCGTGCCGTCGGCCTTCGGGCCCGGCAGTTGCGGTTCTTGCGGCAGCGGACCAAGGGCAAAGCACAGCGCGAGCGCGGCGATCATCCCGAGACGTTAGCAGGCTCGACGAAGAAACGCGGAACGCCGCGTGAGACTCTCGCTCAGAACCGCGGGCACCGCTCCAGGACCGTCTCGGGCCGCAGCGCCTGCAATACGCCCAAAGGCGCCTCAAGCACGCGCACATGCGGGCCAACCGGCGCCCAGACCCTCGCGTCCGTCGGCCCAAACAAGACCACGGTCGGCACGCCGAGCATCGCCGCCAGATGCGACGGGCCACTGTCGTTGCCCACAAACCACCGCGCCCCGCGCAGTGCCTGCGCCAGGGCCACGAGTGGAAGCCCCTTGTAGAACCGGGTGCCTGGCGGCCACGCCCACGCCTCGGGATCGTCGCGTTCCTGCTCGACGGGCCCGCCGACGATGGCGAGCGAATGGCCGTCGCCATGCAACGCTGCCCCAAGGACAAGCCAATGCTCGCGCGGCCAGCACTTCGCGCGCCCACCGCTGCCCGGCGCGAGCACGATCGGCCCATTCGCGACACCGGCCCCCGGCGGGCACAACCACGCATCGGCAGGCCATTCGCACGCAAGGCCGAGCTGCCCGCCAAGCTGCTGGGCAATCTGCAGGCCAAACGGCACACCAGGAACGAGCGTGCGCACGTCGAACGCGCGCACCTGCGGGCGCGCGCCGAGCCCCGGCAACGGTTCGTCGGCAATCACACAATCGAACTCACCGAGGCGCCGTCGCGCGCTTTGCCCCGCCGCACCATCGCTACCAAGTACCCACAAGTGCAGGTCTTCGCTCGACCACACTTCGTCGACGACGCCAAACTCGCGCAGCACATCCGCATGCTCGCGTACGCCCGCCAAGCACAAGCGCGCCGCGGGCCACTGCCGGCGCAACGCGCGCAGCATGGGCGTCATCAACAGGGTGTCGCCAAGGCCACCGCGGCGCACTACGAGCACGTCGTGCATGCGCCGCGGAATGAGCTCAGCCCTTGGTAAGGCCCTTCAACTGCTCGGCCGCCTGGCCAGCCGCGAAGGTGCCTTCGTACTTCTTCGCGAACTTCTCGAGTTCGACGACGAGCTTCTTTGCCTGCGAGACCTTGCTCACATCGAAGCTGCTTTGCAGCTTGGCGAGCGCCTTGCTGGCCGACAGCTCCTTCTTGATCACCACATCGGCACCAAAACGGTCGAGTTCCTTCTTGGCCGCTTCCGCCGCCGCAAAACCCTTCCATTCCTTCTCGATGCGATTGAGCTGTTCGGACGACGCCAGGTAGTCCGGGCCCTGACCAAGCCGCTCGGCGCGTTTGCACTGGGCGTCGACGCGCTTCTGCAGTTCTTGCTTCTGCGCCTCAAACACACCCTGCATCTCGGTATCGAGATTGGGCGCGGCGAGCATCTTGTCGAGGTAGGCACTCAGCTTCGCGTAGTCGCGCTTCTCCCACATCGTGCGGATGGGGTCGTAGCGTGCATCGGCGGGCAGTTTCGGCGCCAACGACACCGCCTGCAGCATCTGCTCGATCTCGGCCTCTCCGGGCATACGATCGTCGGCAACCGAATGCACGACGCCCGTTGCATCGATGGAGAACACGCTCGGGAAGAACTTGATGCCGTACTTCTGGTTGCAGCCCTTGGCCTTCACGAACGGGTACTTGGCCCCCAGCTTCGTGATGAAGGTCTCTTCGATCAGCTTTTCGTTTTCATCGGACACGCCGATGATCAGCAGCCCCCGCTCCGCGAACTTCTCGTGCAGTTCGTTGAGGTGCGGGACGGCAGCCTTGCAGGGGCCTCACCAGGTCTGCGCGAAATCGAGAATGACGACCTTGCCCGCCATGTCGGCGAACGTTGCTGGCCCGTCATTCCAGACCTTGTCAAAGACCAGCTCGGGCGGCGTACCACCCTTCTGGACTTGTGCCGGCAACGCGGCGCTGCCGAGGGCAACGAGCGCGAGTGCGAGCATGCGTGGAGTTCTGAACATGCCCCGCATCCTACCATGCGCCCGCCCGCCGAAACCATGGCGCGGAACGCGCCACGCCATCGCGAACGTGACATCACCAACATGACACAGGCCCCGTTCGCAGCGATTGCCGCGAACGGGGCCTGTCGTCACATCGCCGAAGGGCGCGATCTCAGCCCTTCATGGCCTTGTGCACGTTGCCGACCATCGCGGCGCTCGGCTTCAGCGACTTGTCGCCGGGCTTCTTCCAGTTGGCCGGGCACGCCTCTTCGGGCAGCTTGCTGAAGTGGATGAACGCGGTGACCTTGCGGGTCAGTTCTTCCATGTTGCGGCCGACGTTGAGGAAGTTGATCTCGCTGCCGTGCAGCTTGCCATCCGGGCCGATGATGAACGTGCCGCGCAGCGCGAGGCCGTTCGCCATGTAGACGCCGAGCAGCTTCGAGACCGCGCCGGTGCGGTCGGCGGCCATCGGGTAGGTCACGTTGGCGAGTTCGCCTTCGTGCTGCTGCCACGCCATGTGCGTGAACTTGGTGTCGGTGCTGACGGTCAGCACTTCGCAGCCAAGCTTCTGCAGCCCTGCGTACTGGTCGGCCAGCGCCGCGAACTCCGTGGCGCACACGAAGGTGAAGTCGGCCGGGTAGAAGACCAGCACGGTCCACTTGCCCGCCTTCTTGGCCTCGGCGAGGCTGAACTTGCCGAAGTCCTTCTTCGTCGGGAGGTAGGTCTCCATCTCGAACTCGGGCACGATCTGCCCGACCTGAATCGTCGTCACTTCGCTCACGGTGTATTTCCTGAAATGCGTCCTGAATTAGGGCTCAAAGCTAGCGACGCGGGCCCGGCGATGCCAGCGGCAACTGGCGGGGAGCTGTGGGGCGGGCCCGCCCACCGCCGCGCCTACCTGCCGATGACGCCCACGGTGGCATCAGAAACGGCCAGCCCCAGCGCATTCGCAGCCAGATCGACGACGATGGCTTGATTGAAGAACGAAAGGCCCACGAGCCCAGGCGCATCGGGAATCGGCAGATCGAAGCGGGCGCCTCCCGCCTGACCGACAATCAACGTCGTGGCGTCGATGGCGACCCGCCACGTGCAACCAGGGAGCCCGAAGGGAGCCAGAGACAGCGGCCCCGGCGTGAAGGTGCCGAGCCCGAACACCATCACCGCGGCATTGTTGGGTAGGTCGAACACGTTCACCACTTGGGACGCACCGATGCGCGGAGTGTCCTGCGGCACGAGGCGGCTCGTGGCACGGCTGCCGGGGCAGCCTGCACCGAACGAGACGTAGGTGCTGGTGGGGCCGACGCGGGCTACCGATCCTCGCGCCATGGCAACCTCCACGTAGCTTGTTCCGGCGTCC
>JADZDL010000273.1 GCA_020851075.1 Planctomycetota bacterium
AACCTCGTCACCCAGATCGAAGGCGACGCGCTCTGCGTCAAGGTCATGGACCTCGATGGCAAGACCGTGCATCGCTGGGCTATCGACTGGTGGCAGATCTGGCCAGACGCGCAGCACCTGCCCGAACGACTCGTGCCCCGCTCGAAACCCGGCACCCACGTGAACGGCGCTACGCTGCTCGACAACGGCGACCTCGTGTTCAACTTCGAACACCTTGGTCTCGTGCGCCTTGACCCGAAGGGCATGGTCGTCTGGCGCCTGCCCTACCAGACCCACCACTCCGTGCGGCGCGGCGACGATGGCAACCTGTGGGTCTGCGGCCAGAAGGAACGCACCGAACCGCTACCGGGCTTGCCTAGCCTCGCGCCTCCATTCGTCGAGGACGTGGTGCTGGTCGTGAGCCCGGACGGCAAAGTCCTGAAGGAATGGAGCGTGCCTGAGCTCTTGCGGGCGAACGGCCGCCAGGGCCTGCTGTGCCTCGCCAATCAGGACAACTTCTCGACAGCGACCTCGGGCGACGTGACCCATCTGAATCACGTGGAGCCATTTCCGAACAACCTGCAGGCCGCATTCTTCCAACCGGGCGATGTGCTCCTCTCGCTGCGGAACATCAACACCGTGCTCGTGTTCGACAGCCGCACCGGCGCAATCAAGTTCGCGTGTACGGGGCTGTTCGTGCGCCAACACGATCCGCACTTCGTCGATGGCAACACCCTGTCGGTGTTTGACAACAACTGCGTTGGCGCCCCCGGCGAACCATCCCAAAGCCGCATCGCGTTCATCACGGCGCCCGACCAGGTCGTCAAGACCTACTTCGGCGGCACCCCGAGCCACCCGTTCTTTTCGCCGATCCTCGGGCGCCACCAATGGCTTGCGAACGGCAACCTGCTCATCACGGATTCGTGCGCCGGACGCGCCTTCGAGATCGACCGCAAGCTCGAGGTCGTCTGGTGGTACATCAACTATGTCGATGCCGAAACCGTCGGCGCCATCGAACAGGTCGAACGCATCCAGGCTGACGTGGCCACCCGCTTCCGCGCCCACTGAGCATGGCCCCGCCGCTGGCGTAGAATCGCGATTCTACGCCACTGGCTACCAGCTAGACTTGTATCGGATCGGCCCAGAAGCCGATGGAACCTCCCCCAACGCGACATGGCGCCTGCATCCTTCATGCTCTGCTACATCGGCCCCGGCGGCATGCTGTCCGCGATCGGTGCATTCGTGGCGTTGCTTGGAGCGGCCCTGTTCGCGGTCCTCGGCTTCGTCTGGTATCCGCTGAAACGACTGCTGCGCTCCCTGCGGAAACAACCGCCAGAGAATTCGGATGGCCTGTCGGCGACCAACGGCAAGCCCCGGAGCGTCGAGCCTTGACGTGGGCCGCGGCACTGTTCGTCTTCGCCGCATTTCTGGTTCTCGCGAAGTGGTTCCGCGTGCCGGCACTCTCGGCTGAGGCGATCGGCCATTGCCGCAGCGCCTTGCGCGACCTGAAGAACCCCTCCCTTGCCGAAGTGGACAAGGAGCGCGCCGTGCAATCGCATGCGAGGCGGCTGTTGGTCCTGTTCTTTGGCATCACCCTGGCGTCCGGCGCGGCGCTGGCGCTGCCGCTCGGCGCAATCGCGTTACTCGATGCCGCCGGGCTCCTCGAACTCAACGCGGTACTCACCGAAGCAGCGTCCGCGCCCTTCCTCGGCGCGGCGACGCTTCTGTCCCTTGGCATGATCGTGCTGTTGCATTCCCGAAGGCGCGGATGAGCACCACCTCGTCGCACTCCGCCCTGGAACGCGCGCTGCATCGCCTCGCGTTCGCCACTCGGCGCGCACAACTCGGCCTCGCCGACCTCGAAGCGCGCATGTTCGGGAAGGAACTCCGCGCCACCACGATGGGCGCGCCCGTGTTCATCACTGCCTTGCCGCGCGCCGGCACGACGATGCTGCTCGAAGTGCTCGCCGGATGCCCCGAGTTCGCAACGCAAACCTACCGCGACATGCCGTTCGTGCTGTGCCCGATGCTGTGGCGCAAGTTCTCCCGGCGAGCGCGGCGCCAGGGCGTCGCCCAAGAACGCGCCCACGGTGACGGCATCGTGATCTCGCCGGACAGCCCCGAAGCCTTCGAGGAAGTGCTCTGGCTCACCTTCTTTGGCAAGCACTACGGCACCCACACGATCACGCCCTGGCGGGACTGTCGGAAGGCCGAGTTCCTCGAGTCCTTCGCGGCCCACCGGCGCAAGGTCGTGGCCCTGCGCGCGCGAGAAGAACCGCGAGCGAACCGTTACCTCGCGAAGAACAACCAGAATATCGCCCGCATCGGCGCCCTGCTCGACGCGGTGCCGGAGGCGATGGTCCTCGTGCCGTTCCGCGCTCCACTGCAGCAGGCTGCTTCGCTGCTGCCGCAGCACCTTCACTTCTCGGCCCTGCATCAAAAGGACGCATTTGCGAAGCGCTACATGGCCGACCTCGGCCACTTTGACTTCGGCGCCAACCTGCGCCCCATCGACTTCGACGGCTGGCACGGCTCTCGCGCCCCACAAGCACCGCAGCACCTACACTTCTGGCTCGACTACTGGCTGGCCACCTACCGCCACCTGCTCACCCATCCGGAGTCACCCCGACTCACGTTCGTGGACTTCGAGAGGCTAGCGACGACACGCCAGGTCACAGCGCTGGCCGACCGGCTCGGCATCGCGGATACGGCAATGCTCGCCCAGAGCGCCGAACGCCTGCGCCCACTGCCGCTGCGCCCCGTTGCCACTGCTGGACTCCCCATCTCGTTACTCAGTGCACTGCAGGAAACCCTGGCCGCCCTACAACAAAGAGCTCTGCGCTGAAGCACCCGTAGCATCCAAGCCCCTGGCGCGGCTACGCTGCAAACGTGAACGCCAGCTCCTTCGCTCTCGGCCTGGACTTCGGGACCAGCAGTGTGCGCGCGCTGCTCGTCAACACTGCAAACGGCCACGAGGTCGCTACCGCATCAACCGCCTATGCAACCGGCGACCACGGTGTGATGACCTCACCCACGGATGCAGATATCGCGCGGCAGCATCCCGGCGATCACATCGCTGGCGCGATAACCTGCGTTCGGCGCGTGCTCGAACTCGCCTCTGCCAAAGGCATCGCGAGCTCGCAGATCGTCGGCATCGGCGTCGACACCACCGGTTCCACGCCACTGCCGGTCGACGCCAAAGTGCGACCCCTGGCCCTGATTCCCCAATTTGCGCGCGAACTCGCGGCACAAGCATGGCTCTGGAAGGACCATAGTTCGCACGCCGAAGCCGCCGAAATCACGAACGCCGCGACCAATGCAGGGTTGCCGTACCTGACGACCTGTGGCGGCACCTACAGCTCCGAGTGGTTCTGGAGCAAACTGCTCCACTGTGCACGACATCACCCGCAGGTCATGGCCGCAGCTGCCG
>JADZDL010000274.1 GCA_020851075.1 Planctomycetota bacterium
AAACGATGCAATCCAATCACTCCTTCGCCACCCGCCGTCGCGTGCGGGCCTTCTTGTTTGGCATGGCTCTCGCGTCCGTGGGGCATGCGCAAGCTCCGGCCCTCGAATGGACCTCGATGTTCCGCGGCATCGTGGTCAACGCGGATTCGCGTCAGTTGTTCTTCCACCAGTGCCAGGGGGAGTTCCTGACCCCCGAGACGCGCATTGGTGGGCCGAGCCTCGTGCATGAAAAGAACCAGGCCTTCATGGTGCTCCGGCGGGCAGGTAATGACGAAGCACTGGCCAAATGGCCGCAGTTCGTCGAGGAAGGCAAGGGTGTGTTCTCGACGGTGCGAGGTGTGAAGGCCGGGGAGGGGTATCAGTTTGCAGAAGGTGGGGACTACACACTGACATTCCAGATTGATGACGCGCGGTACACCGTGTTTCCGTTCCGCGTGGAACTGGTCGATGGCGACGATCCGTTCAATCCCGTGAAGCGTCTGTACATCGATGGGCCCTGGCGCGACCGCGCAGCGCTGCGGATCACGAAGAGTGGCCAGAGTGGTGGTCTCGTGAACTTCGGTTATGTGATGCGCGGTGGCCGTTGGAACCGCAGTGGCAAGCCCGACAAGTTGCGCATCGATGTGCTGCACGAGGGCGTGCCCGTCTTCATCAGCAATGATCACCAGATCGGCAACCGCGAGAGCGAATCGGGGTATCGCGAAGTCATTGCGGCGATGAGTTTCCCGCGTGCGCAGGGTGGTGGGCCGATCGCCAAGGAGGATCTGCTGCGCAAGGATGGCGACTACGACTTCGTGTTGTTGCGCAATGAAGTGCCCGAACGTGTGTATCGCGTGGTCGTGAAGGACGGCAAGGTTGCACCGCACCCGTTCCAGGCGATTGCGTACGAGCCGCGCGCGGACTTCCTCGTGCCGCGCGATCCCGGGGACAGCAACCATCCCGAAGTGGACCTCTTCTGGCTCGATCCTCTCGATGCGAAGGCGGCGGTCGCGGCGGCGGCGGCAAAACCCGTGGCGGTGGCGGGGCCGGCGGCGGCTGATCTCGCGCGGTGGGCGCCGACGGCGGAGTTTCCGCAGCGGGAGAGCAAGGCGGTCGTCACGCGCTGCGCGGCGCGCGCCGATACCTTGCTCGCGGCGGGTGATGACGTCATCGCGTATGGCACTGGCCCAAACACCGGCGTTGCGTTCGTGCGCGCGGGTGAAGACAAGGAGACGACCTTTGCCGGCGGCAGTGAGTGCAGTTCGAAGGTGTTTGCAGTGTGCGGCAAGAAGCTCGTGCTGGTGCGTAAGAACCAGGTGCTCGTCTATGACACGGCGAAGAATGCGATGCACGAGATCCCGACCACGGAGCTCTGTCTGTCGCGCGTGGCAACGTCGCCGTATGGCGCCTGGCCGTTCGCGGCGGATGGCATGCTGGTGGCCACGATCAACGATGTGAAGGTGGTGGGCGATCGCCGCGTGGTCAAGATCCTCGACGTGTCGGGGGATGTGCCCGTGGTGTTTGCGCTCGCGAATCCGAACGTGCCTGCCAACGAACTCGGCGGGGTGGGCGTCGATGCCGCGACCGGTACGATCGTGGTCGGTTCGCCGAAGGGCGCCGTGCTCTACGCGGCCTCCGCGGTGGCCGATGCGCCGTTCCGCGCGCTCGACCTGTCGTCGCATGACGGCATTGCGAGCACCTGCCAGCCGATCGTTGAGGGTGGGGGCGTACTCTACTTCGACGGTGCTTCGAGTCCGCGTTTCCGCCGCGTCGATCTCGGTTCGGGAGCGATTGATACCCTTGGCATGTTGGCAAAGGCGCAGCGGTGTTACAGCGCGGGGGGCGCGGTGATCGTGCATGTCGGCGATACGGGGCGCGGGTCGAATCGCGATGTGGCGATCTTGGATGCGGTGACGCCGCGGACGCTCGCGGGCACCGGTGGCGCGCTCGGCCAAGGCCAGTCGGTGGTTGTCGCGGGCAACGGCGAGGTGTTTCTCGCCGGCATGGGCGAGGGCGGGGTGGGTTCGGGAGAAGTGCTCGAAGTGGCCCATGGCAACGCATGGGCGCCAATTCTCGATGCCGCGGGCGCCCCGATGCCCGCGATCGATGTGGTGGCGGGACAGCACCTGGTGGCCTTCAAGACGGGCAAGGCGCAGAACGTCACGGTCGGCTACGTGCTGCTCGGGCGTCGCTGATGCCATGTTCGCGAAGCGCTGCGTTCTTGGCCGTGCCGTGGCCAAGAACCTGCGCTTCGGGGCGCGCGGAGGCGGTGGCGACTGGTTAGGATCCGCGCGCTGTGCGCCTACGTTCCGTGCTGAAGAAGCTGTTGCTAGCGTCCCTCGCGACGGTCCTGGCCCTCGCTGCCAGCGAAGGCCTCTGCCGGCTTCTGGCGAAGCCCATGGTTGGGCATGGGCGCTTTTTCACGAGCAACGGTCTGGAAGTGCCGCTTGGCGAGATCATCGCGTTTGTCACGCGCATGGGGGAAGCGGACGCGAGGCAGAACGTCACGGTGACCAAGCCCTACGGCATGATGCTGGCCAACCTGAAGATGCGCATGGGTTATGACCAGCCGCGTCCGCGTTGGGACTACTTTGACGAGAACGGGTGCATCGCCGTCGACACCAACAGCCTCGGGCTGCGCGATCTTGAGTTCTCGGCAAAGAAGGCGCCTGGGGAGTTCCGCGTGCTGGCGCTCGGCGATTCGATGACCTATGGCCAGGGCGTTCGATTGGACCTCACGTGGCCGCAGGTGCTCGAAAGCCGGTTGCGCGCGGAATGGAAGGGGCCCGTCGAAGTCATCAATGCCGGCTTTGCGGCGGGTCCCGGCGTGCATAGCCCGGATGGTTACGATCGTTGGGTTGCCGACAATGGCATCCTGTTCGAGCCGGACATCGTCGTCGTCGGCGTCTGCCTGAATGACCTCGGTCCGGTTCCGATGTTGACCTATCCGGCGGTGCAGGTCCTGCCCGTGTGGGGTGGTTACTCGGTGCTGCTGGATCGTGTGGTGCAGTACGTGCAACAGCGCCACTTTCGGAGTCAGCAGGTGGATTACCTCGCCAAGGTGAAGGCCGAACCCGCTGCCTGGGCCGGGACGCAGCGAGGTCTGCTGGCTTTGCGCGACACGCTGAAGGCGCGGAACGTGCCGCTCGTGGTGTGCGTGTTCCCGATGCTCTCGCAACTCGAGCCGGAACTGTATCCATGTCGGCCCCTGCACGCGCTCGTCATGGACTTCTGCGCGCAGAACGAGATTCGCGCCGTGGACCTTCTGCCGACGTTCCTCGGCATGGACGAAGGGGATCTCTGGGTGCACGCCAGTGACCAACACGGCAATCACGTGGTGCACCGCATGCAGGCCGAAGCGATTCAGGCTGCGCTGCGCGAGATGGGGTTGTTGCCGAAGCCGCGCTGATGGTTTCCAGGGCGCATCACACTAAAGCGAGCGAGCTGGTCGCAAGCCGTAGAACAGGTTGCGCTCCACCGGGAAACCCGCGGTGCGCGTGTCGGCCAGTGGGCCGGGCGTCGTAAACCACGAGCCGCCGCGCAGCACCCGCGCGTTGCTCGTGGTGGGTCCCGTCGGGTCGACCACGACGTCCTTGGCCTTTGGCAGGTTCGCATGATGATCGGCGCACCATTCCCAGAGGTTGCCGAGCATGTCGTGAAAGCCCCAGGCGTTGGGTTTGCGTGTATGGCACGGGTGGCTGCCTTCCCCGGCGTTGGCGTTGTACCACGAGTGCTCCTGCTGCAGCGCGGGCGTGCTCCACGGGGCGTTGGCGGGCGTATGGTCCGCGCGGCAGGCACGTTCCCATTCGGCTTCCGTGGGCAGTCGATAACCAAGGCGTGCGCAGAAGCTCTCGGCGTCGAGCCAGGACATCGGCATCGGATGTTGCGCATTCCCGGGCGGGACTGGCACGGTGGCATCCGCGCCGAGTTCGGCGACGCAGCGTTGCCACTGCGCGATCGTGAGTTCGTCCTCGGCAAGCAGGAAGTCCTTGCTGATGCGCACGGTTTGCGGATTGCCGGCGGGCCCAAACACAAACTCGCCGGCGGGCACGCGCACGAACGTGATGCCGGTGCGCGGATCGCGCAGGCGGCGTGGTGGGGTCCCAGCATCGAGTGGCTCCCACGCGGTGGGTTCGCTCCCTTTGGCAAGGGCCGTGCGAACGGCTTCACTGTCTGTTGGCGCGCGACCACCGCATGCCGCGAG
>JADZDL010000275.1 GCA_020851075.1 Planctomycetota bacterium
CGGAGCGTTTTGCGGGCCGAATGCCAACCTCGAGCCTGCGGGCGTGGCGCTACGGCTTTTCGGAGAATCGCCGTCTGCGAGCGGTGGCAACCTCGGTGGTGGAGGCAATCCATCGCTCTGCGACGACTCCTCCAGGCGCCATGGTCCCGTGGTCGGTGCGCCGGCTCGAACTCGAGCAGGCGACGCGCGCGGTGGCCGCCGTTGGCCTGGCTTTCCATGAAGGTGGTGGCATGGACTTCGTCAACCTCGAACAGGGTGTGCGCCGCGCCGCCGCGCAGTTGCGGCTCGTGCGGCTTGCGGTCGCGTTCTCGGCCGGGAGCGAACTGCCCACCTTGCGCGACCCGCTCGGGGATGGTGACTTCCTGGTGACGGTCGAAGGCAATGTGGCCACGTTCGCAAGCGCCGAGGCGGGATTGCCGGTCCGAAAGGCAGAACGTCGCTGAGGGGGTGTTGCCTCCCGCCCGCGAACCGGCAAAGTGCCCGTATGCTTGCCACCGCGTCGCGCCTGTTTGCGGTTTCGCTGCTGCTCGTTTCCTGCACGCAGCCGTTGGCGCCCGTGGTGGCTCCCGCCGCGGTTCCCGCGCTAGCTCCACCCAAGGAGCAGCCGGCGGCGCCAGTCGTCGCGGCGCCGACTTCCTCCCAACCGCTGCACGGTCGCATCGTGGACCTCGGTGGGCTCAAGGTTCTGCACGTCTGGGGAAGCCCCGCCGAACGTGGTTACGCGCATGGCTTCCTGCTCGCGAGCGAAGTGTCGCGCGTCGGCATCGGCGAGTTCACGGCGCGATTCGGCCCGAAGCCCGCACTGCTCAAACTCGCGCGCGATGCCGTCTCGCGACTCATCGAATATCCCGACGACGTGCGGCAGGAGATCGAAGGGCTCTACCAGGGCCTGCTCGACAGCAAAGCCGACCTCAACATGCCCACACTCGGGCGCGCGTTTGACCTCACGGACCTTCTGATCGCGAATGCGTTCGACGTGTTCGGTCTCATGGGGTGCAGCGGGTTCACGGTCTGGGGCGAACAGGTCTCTGGCGGTGGCGTGTTGACGGCGCGCAACTTCGATTGGCCCTACACGGGCGCGCACCTGCTCGACGGCACGATCCTCTGCGTCGAGCACTTCGCGAACGGCCGCGCCGTGGTGTCGGTGACGTGGCCCGGCTACGTGGCGACGGTGACGGGCATCAGCAGCGAAGGAGTCGCCGCGTTCCTGCACGTGGGCACGGGCAAGATCTCGAGGACGCCCGAGCCGAATTCGTGGCCAACCGCGGTCGCCGCGCGACGCATTCTCGAGGAGCTGCTGCCCGCCGACGGTGAGAAGGCGTTTGCCAAGGCGAAGAAACTGCTAGAAAATACGAGTCCGCCAGCAGGATATCTGACGCGCGTGGTGCTGCCGATCGCGCCGATGGGTGGCTCACCCGCGGCGGTGTTTGAAACCGACCGCGACGAGAGCGTGCAGGCGGAGGCGGCGAAGGACGTGTCTGTGGTCACCAACCACTTCACGACGCGCAAGGACGGGCGTCCGGCGAGCAAGGACAGCCTCGAGCGCGAGACGAAGGTGCGCGGCGGCGTCGACACGTGCCTGCACGATGGTGATCACCAGGTGTCGGTTGCCGAGGCGTGGCAGGTACTCGAGAGTGTGCAGCGCGGCAATGCCCGCTTTGGCACGCTGCATTCGTTGGTGTTCCGGAATGACCCGTGGTGCTTCGAACTGCGCATTGGTGAGAAGGGGGAGCAGGGTTGCGTGCCGGCGCCGATCAGTGCGAGGCGGTACGTGTTACGGCGCGAGCAGCTGTTTCCGAAGGACGTGCGGAAGGGGAAATGAACGCAGCGCGCACGGCGTGCGTCGTGGTGGGGCTGGTTCTAGGAGCCGCCGTAGGCATCTGCTGGCCCCAGATGGAGGCACCACCTTCTCCGCCTACCAACGGCGTTAGCGAAGCTGCCGGCGCCCGGGGTAGCCGCCTTGCGATTCCCGCCGCGGCGACGCCCACCATCGGACCGGCCGCCCGCACGGTGGCTGGTGCGGCCCCCGAGCCTGCGGCCGCGCCGTCAAGGGTCCGCGTACGCGGTTCGCTGCGCATTCCCGTGGGTTGGCGCGAAGTTGGTGAGCTGTGTTTCCTGCCCGAGACCCTGGTCGGGAACGAAGCCGGCCCCGAGAAGCACGAGATCCCATTCGAAGCACTCGTGCGGCTTGGTCCTGGGGAGTACCGATTTGATGCCGGCGAGCTCGTTCCCGGCACCTACGAAGTGCTCCTGCGTGGTTGCAGGTGGGTCCAGCCATTCTCCCTGCCGGCGTTGCCAGAGGTGGAGCCGCGTTTCGTGGTGCCCGAACCCTGTGATGTCGAACTGCTCGTTGTGGATGCGGAATCACGGCAACCCATCCCGGTCGCCTCGGAGACCTTCGAGTGCTTTACTGGCGAGCCTGGCAAAGAACGCGACTATCGGTTCGTTCGTTATGTGAACACGCACGACTGGGGCTATCCCTGGGCGGATCCACAGCCCAATCCGACGTTCCAGTGCCTGCCGGGACGGGTGTGCATTCGCGCGGAGTTGACCAATCATCGGGTGGAGGCGTTCACGTTCGAGGCCCACGCTGGCCAGCAACGAGTCGTTCTGCCAGTGGTTCGCACCTGCGGTCTGGATCTTGTCTGGAACGTCGAAGCAGAGGCCGTGCATGGCGGGCGCATCGAGATCACTCGGCGCAACGGCGAGGCGATTGCTGTGTATGGCGTGGACCGGGAGTCCAATCACGATGGGGTGAAGAGCTATCAGATGCGTTACCGCGTGGACGAGCCTGGGGACTACGCATTCACGGCGTTGCCCCCGAATGGGTTCGAAGTGACGCAGAGTGGGGTGCGGTATGTGACGGTGACCGCTGGAACGTGGACCCAGGTCGAGATCCAGCTGCGCAGAAGGTGATGCGCGGTTGGCTGATGCTCTCGCCGCGGACTATCGTGACGGCTTTGCCTTTCTCAACACACCTCGACACCCAGCTTGGATATCCGCCGCAATCCCGCCCTGTTGCTCTCGTTGCTCGCCGCCGTGTTGTTCGTCGGCATCGGCAGCATCCATCTAGGCGCGCCGGGCGCTTACTACGACGAACTGCACCAGGCGCCGGCGAGCTTTGTCTGGCTTGGTCGCGATGCGGGCCTCTTCGCGCGTGGCGAGGTTGCCGGGGTGCCGCTGTTCAACATGACCTACAGCGGAGCCATCAAGAGCCACCTGTACGGGGCCTGGATGTGGTCTTCGGGTCAGCCCTTCACGCTCGAGAGCTGGCGTTGGTTGGGTCTGCTGCTCGGCGCGCTTGGCATCGTCGCGTTCGGGTCACTAGCGGCTTCGTGCCTGCCCTGGCGCCGTGTCGGCGTGGTCCTGGCGCTCGTGGCGACCGATGTGACGCTGGTGGTTGGCTGCCGCCATGATTGGGGGCCCATCGCGCTGGCGTTCTTGCTGCGCATGACGTTGTTGGGGCTCTGTCTGCGGGCGCCTGGGTCGCGACCTCGGCTCGGCGGGGCGATCTTCGGATTCCTGCTCGGGTTTCTCGTCTACGAGAAGCTGAGTTCGCTGGTCGTGGTCATGCCGCTGCTCGTGCTGTGGTTTGCCCAGCCAGCGCGGCGAAATCTGCGCAATGGCCTTCCCGTGCTGTTTGGCGCCCTGGCCGGGGCTTTGCCGGTTGTGCTGTGGAATCTGCAGTGGCTGTTTGGTGCGGGCAAGGTGGCGTCGCTGGGGCAGACTGGCAATCCGGCCACGCACGGCCTCGGGAACCTGCTGACGATGTGGTGCGACGTCGCGGTGATGCCGCAAGGTGGCGTCGTGCAGGAGTTCGTGTTTGGTGTCGCCGTGCCTGGATGGATGGAAGGTCTCGAAGCGCTGGCCCTGGTGATGGCGCTGGCGGGAGCCCTGTATGGCGGTGGGAAGTGGGTGCGGCCGTGTGCCCTTGGCGTGCTGCTGACCGTGCTCGGTCTGTGGGCGTTGCCGAGTCGCACCGGCGTGCACCACTGGGTCCTGGCCACTCCGTGGGCGGTTCTCGCCGTCGCCTGCGCGCGCGGGCGCGCGCTGGGTTGGGTGATCGGCGCGTGGTTGCTGCTGCGGGCCGCGGCGGTCTTCATGCTTGCCATGACCCTGGTCCGTGGTACGGCGAGTGCCCGTTGGTCGCCCGAACTGCATCGATTGCAGGCGTTCGCCGCCGCGAGTGCAGAGGGCGATGTCTTCCTCGCGGGCGATTGGGGAGTGGCAACCCAGATTGCCTGTGGTGCGCAGGGTCGTGAGGGCGTCGTTCACGAGTGTTATCGCGAAGCGCGGTTGCCGCCACTTGCTACCGCACGGCGCGTCTTTCTGGTGGGCTTGCAGCCACCGAGCGAAGTGGCGCCGGAGGCGTTTGCGCGGCTGCGGGAGGCGCTGGCGGCGGCGAAGTGGCGCGAAGTGGCGAATTCGGTGGAGTTGCAGGGTTTGCGGGACCTGGAGGTAGCGACGTTCGTCCGGGGAGATTGACGCCGGCTGGCGAGGCGCAAGTCGGACAAGGGGAGCGCTTGATGTGCAGGGACGCCCGCCACCGCCCCTGCCGGCAAGAAGTGAACGGCGGAGATTCGGGTATCCTGCGCCACCCGTGACCGCCTACGACCCTTCTCGCCATGGCCCCGTTCGCATCGTCGGCCCTGGGTTTCATGCCCGCGTGCACGAGCTGCTGAGAACGGTGCCGGCTGGCGCGGTGACCACCTATGGCGACCTCGCGGGCGCGCTCGGGGCACGGTCGGTGGCCCGGCAGGTCGGGTATGCGCTGGCGGCGTTGCCCGAAGGCACGGATGTGCCGTGGCATCGTGTGGTGGATGGGCGCGGGTTGGTGACGCGGCCGGGTTCGGCGAACGCGAAGCGCCAGTGCAAACTGCTGCGCAGCGAAGGGGTCACGGTTGGGCGGGATGGGCGCGTCGCGGAGTTTGCGAGCCGGCGGTATGCACTCGTTTGGCGGGCATGACGTGCAATCCGTTGGTTGCACCGTGAGTCGTGCCCATGCGGCGAGCGTCGGTATTCACACAAAGTGTCACCCCGTCAATATCGAGTAATGGTGCATCGTCGTTACCTGCATGGGACGCCGTCTTCCCCATGGCAACGCGGGTTCTCCTATCTTCCTGGCTTCGGGCCCCAAACCCCTAGGAAAGAGGTCTCACCCATGAATCGCAAGTTACTCGCTGCGTCGGCATTGCTGCTGGCAATCGCATCTCCCGCGCAGTTCACGCTGACCGTGCCTGACAACAGTTATGCCACGAGCGAAGGCAACAGCAACTTCGTGCTGCCGTGGAACGTGACCACCGGTGGTGGACGAGTCCAGTTCTGCCACGACAGTTCGGTATTCGCCGGGCAAAGCGTGACTGGCCCGATGCGGATCCAAGGGTTGCGGTATCGCATCGACGCGATTGCGAACACCTGGAGCGGTGGCATCTATCCCAACGTGCAGATCAGTCTGTCGACGTGCGTGACGGACTATCTTGCGGTGTCGAACACGTTCGCAAACAACCCTGGCCCGGACCAGACCGCGGTCTATTCGGGAGCGGTCACGGTCCTGCCGGGGACGGGCGGCAGCGCGCCATCGGGCAAGTACGTCGACATCCTCTTCACGACGCCGTTTGTGTATGACCCGTTGCTTGGCGGCGACCTGCTCGTGGATATCACGGTTGGCACGGGTTGGGTTGGCAACGGTGGAACGACCACTGGTCCCGTGGACCACGTTGGTCCAGGTGGCTCGCCGGCGGCGTTGGGCAGCCGCGTCTGGATCTCGGGCAACCCTGGTTCGGCGACGGGCAACGCTTCGTTCTCGCCGACGTTTGGTTATTCGCCGGTCTGCGAATTCGTGTATGAGCCCGCGGTTGGTCTGTGGCCCAATTTCACGGCCACGCCGAGCGGCGGCACTTCGCCGCTGCTGGTGCAGTTCACCGATCAGAGCGTGACCGACGATCCGAACGGCATCGCCGCGTGGCAATGGGATCTCGATGGGGACCTCGTCGTCGACTCGAACGTTGCGAGCCCGAGTTTTCAGTACAACACGTGCGGCAGTTACAACGTCACTCTCACGGTCATCGATGCGTTGAACGGATTGCGCACGATCACCCGCAACAACTTCGTGGTCACCGACGCGGTGAATGCGCAGTTCACCTACACGGCGATGCCCGGCAATCAGGTGGTGTTCACCGACACGTCGACGCCGACGCCGACTTCGTGGGCGTGGGACTTTGACGGCGATTCGGTCGTCGACTCCACGCAGCAGAATCCGACCTGGACCTACGCGGCCTGCGGCGTCTACCAGGTTTCGCTGGCGGCGAGCCGGGCCTGCGGTCCCGTGAGCACGCGGGCGATCGGGGTGCCGGTTGCGCCCAATTCGCTGACCACGCAGTTGAACACCACGTTGGGCACGTTTGGTGGTCCGACGGGCAACCTGTTCGACCTCACCGTGTTGAATCCGAGTGGTGTGAACGTCTGCGGCGTCACGACGATTCCGTACACGGATGGCACGCTGCCGCTGGGTTCGGCCGTCGCGTGTTCGCTCTACGTGACGGATGCGCCGGGTGGTTACTCGGCCAACCACGCCAACGCCGCGGTTTGGCGCCTGGTCGCCACCGGGACCGGCCTCTACCAGGGCGGCAACAGCGGCTCGCCCGTGCCGGTTGCCATCAGCCTTGACCGCTCGGTCTACCTGCCCGCCGGAACCTATGGGGTTGCGGTCTACATGACCAATTGCGGCATGTCCTACCGCACCGGGACGGTCACCAGCGCCAACGCGGACCTGTCGATCACGGCCGGGTCGTCGAAGTTCGGCCTGTTTGGTGCCACGCAGACCCTGTCGCGCCCGTGGTGCGGGATCCTGCACTACGACACGATCGGGACGGGCGGCAGCGCCGGGTTCGGGTTCTTTGCTTCCGGGTGCGCGGGCACCCTGCCGGTGTCCCGCATGACGCCGAGTTCGCTGCCGCAACTCGGCGGGGTGCTGTCGATGACGCAGGACAACCTGCCGCTGTCGGTGGCCATCCTCATGACGGGTTTCAGCCGGACCACCAGCTCGTTTGGGCCGTTGCCCTTCGATGTGACGAGTTATGGGGCGCCGGGCTGTTTTGGCCGCGTGAGCCCCGATGTGTCCCTGCTGTTGCTCGGTTCTGGCAACACGGCGGTGTGGAACTTCTCGATTCCCAATGTGCCCGCGTACCTGGGCATCGCCATGTTCCACCAGTCGCTGGTCCTCGATCCGGCCGCCAATACGCTCGGCGCGGTGTTTTCGGATGCCAGTGCCACGCTGATCGGCAACTAGTCGGCAACCAGGTGCCATGGCGGGTCGGGCGCAAACCTGGCCGAACCGGCCAGGGGAGCCCGGCAAACCCTCGACCGCGGGGCGCAATCCGCTAACCTGTCCGCCCGCCATGGTGAACCGCGTCGCTCGCAACCATGCCCGAGGCCTTGGCCTGGGCGCCTTCCTGTCCGGCTTCGTGCCGGGGCTGCTGCAATACCAGCTCGGCCAGAAGCGTCGCGCCGCCATCGCGTTCGTGAGCTGCTTCGTGCTGTTCTTCGTCGGCTGGGTGGTCGTGAAAGAACGCCTCTACTATTGGGCGCTGCTCACGCCGGACACGCCGCCAGGTGGAGGCACGGGCACGCTGCAGATGCTGGCGCGTTTTGGGCTGCCGATCACGCTGCCCGAGTTGTTGAACGCGCCGGCCAACGCGATCGGGGCGATGCTCGCTTGGGATGCTACCCCGAGCGGCGAACGCCTGTGGCGCCTGCCGCGCGCCTTCGAGCACCTGTTTGCCTGGCTCACGGCCGCATCGGGCATGCTCGCTGCGTTCTGGTCGGCAGCCGGTCATTGGGACCTGCGGTGGCGGCGTGACAGCGGCGACAACACGCCGGCGCCGTCTGCCAACCCGGCGCTGTGTGCGGCGCTGTCGTGGCTCGTGCCGGGCCTCGGCCATGCGCGCGCGGGCCAGAAGGACAAGGGCATGCTGATGGGGGCGGCCGTCGTGATCGTGTTCGTGATGGGCCTGCTGTTCTCGCACGGCCACGCGGTGGATCGCGCCGAGGCTTCGGTGTGGTGGATCGGCCAGAACCTGTTTGGCGGTGGTTCGCTGTTTGCCGCGCTCGTGACCGGGCCTTGGGAACGTATCGGCGCCACGCAGGAACTCGATCTCGGCGTCGTGCTGTGCACGGTGGCTGGTCTCATGAACCTCGTTGTCATGGTGGATGCTTTCACGGTCGCCGAACGCAGTTCGTTCCCGCTGCCACAGCAGGCGGAGGTGAAGGCATGAGCTTCCCACTTCGTCTGGCGGTCTACCTGCCCGTGTTGTTCCTCATCGCGATCGTGGTCGTGGGGCAGCATCACACGAATGCGCGCGATACGCTGCGCGCGGCGCTGAAGCGCATGCTGCGGTGGGACCTGTGGACCCTGGTGCTGCTCGTTGTCATGTTTGGGCTCGAGTTCCTGTTGATCGGCTGGTGACCTGCGTGGTGGTCTGCAGGGTGCGCTGCATGGCGGGCGCTTAGCCAGGGGTAAGCCGGCTCCACAGGTCGCCCGCGAGACGCTGCAGCAGGCCGCGGCCGTGCAGCGCAAACAGCGCGCGCAGGAAGGTGGCGCGATCGAGCCCACTCTCGCGCTGCAGCAGGTCGCTCGGGCGCGGGCCCTGTTGCAGATGCTGCAGGATCGCGAGTTCATCGGCGGAGCCGGTCAAGGCCAGGGCCTGCGGGCCGGTCTGCTGCGCTTGCACGCCGAGGTCGCGCAACAGTGTCTCGGGGCTTTCGAGCAGCGAAGCGCCCTCTTGGATCAGGCGGTGGCAGCCTTGGCTGCGTTCGCTGGCCCAGGGACCAGGCAGTGCAAAGACCGTGGTCGAACATTCGGCCGCAAAGCGCGCCGTGTGCAGCGCGCCCGAACTGAGGCTCGCTTCGATCACGATCACGCTCGGCGTGCCGGTTGCGATGAGCCGATTGCGGCGCGGGAAGTGGCCGCGGCGCGCGGTGCGGCCCGGCGGCAGTTCGCTGAGCAGGCACCCGCCGGTGGTCAGCATGCGCTCGGCGAGCGCGTGATGTTCGGGCGGGTAGATGCGGTCGAGGCCGCCGGCGAGCACGGCGACGGTGGGCACGCCGGCCGCCGTGCAGCGTTCGTGCGCGATGCCGTCGATGCCGCGCGCGAGTCCGCTCCAGAGGCAGATGCCGGCGTGGGCGAGCGCTCCGGCGAACTGCTGCGCGGCTTCGCTACCGTACGGAGTCGGCGTGCGGCTGCCGATCATGGCCGCGGCAGGGCGCCGTTGCAGGGCCGCGAGGTCGCCGCGCGCGAACAGTACGAGCGGCCGCAGCGGCATCGCCGAAAACTGCGGTGGCCAGTCCGCATGGTCGGGCGTGAGCACGTGCAGGCCGTGCAACGCGGCGTTGCGGCGAACGGCGGCGGCGGCGCTTTCGAGGCCCGGGTCGCGCAGCCGGGCGGCAACGCGCGGCGGCACTTCAGGCGGTTGGGGTGGGGCCTCGAGCCACGGTCGTGGGTCGAGGTCGGGGGCGAGCAGGGCTTCGACGAGACCTTCGCCAAAACCCTCGGCGAGGGCGAGCATTAGGTAGGCATCCACGCCTCTCTGTGCTCGGGAAGTCGCCGCCGACACCAGAATCCTGCAAATTCCAAGCAAACGGGGCCGCGGTCACCGAGGTGACCGCGGCCCCGTTGCGGAGCGTTGCACTGCGGGCGCCGGCGCCTACTTGGCCTTCGGCGCGTCCCCGGACCTGGCGGTCTCGGGCTTCGGTTGGACCGGCATCGCCGTCATCTCGAAGTGCACCTCGCCGGCCTTCACCCTCGCCTTGATGGTGTAGGGCGTGTCGAGCTGGCCCTTGAGGATCTGCTCGGAGAGCGGGTCCTCGAGGTGCTTCTCGATGCCGCGCTTGAGCGGTCGCGCGCCAAAGTCCTCGTGGAAGGACTTCTCGATCATCCAGTCGATGACCGACTGGTCGACCTCGAGGTTGTGGCCCTTCTGCTTCATGCGCTTGTTCACCTTGACCAACTCGTTCTCGACGATGCGCTGCATGTCTTCGCGAGTCAGCTGGTTGAACACGACGATCTCGTCGAGGCGGTTGATGAACTCCGGCCGGAAGTGGCGTTCCACCTCGCCGTTGATGAGTTCGCGCATCTTCTCGTGGCCACTTTCCTTGGCATTCGGGTTCTTGCCGAAGCCGAGGCCCGTGCTGTTCTTGATCAGGTTGGCGCCGATGTTCGACGTCATGATCAGGACCACGTTGCGGAAGTCGATGTGCCGGCCGAACGAGTCGGTCAGGCGACCTTCTTCCATGATCTGCAACAGCATGTTGAAGATGTCGGGGTGCGCCTTCTCGATCTCGTCGAGCAGCACGACGGAGTACGGGCGGCGACGCACCTTCTCGGTGAGCTGGCCACCTTCCTCGTAGCCGACGTAGCCCGGGGGGGCGCCGACGAGCCGCGAGGCGTTGTACTTCTCCATGTACTCGGACATGTCGATCTGGATGATCGCGTCCTCGCTGCCAAACATGAACTTGGCGAGCGACTTCGACAGGTGCGTCTTGCCGACACCCGACGGGCCGAGGAACACGAACGAACCCATCGGCCGGTTCGGGTCCTTCAAGCCAGCGCGCGAGCGGCGAACCGCCTTGGCGATGGCCGTGATGGCGCGATCCTGGTTGATGACGTCCTTGCCGAGTTCCTGCTCCATGCGCAGCAGACGGTCGGCTTCGGCCTGGTCGAGGCGGTTGAGCGGGATGCCGGTCATCTTCGACACGGTCTCCGCGATCACTTCCTCATCGACGATGCCGCCCGACTCGCGCGAGTTTTCACGCTCGCGCCATTCGCGCTGGATCTCTTCCTTCTTCTTGCCGAGCTTGAACGCCTGGTCGCGAAGGTCCGCGGCGCGTTCGAAGTCCTGGCCGGCCACCGCCTCTTCCTTTTCCTTGTTGAGGCGCGTGATCTCGCTGTCCATCTCGCGCAGGTCCGGCGGCGCCGTCATCGACTTGATGCGCACGCGGGCGCCGGCTTCGTCGATCACGTCGATCGCCTTGTCCGGCAGGAAGCGGCCCGTGATGTAGCGGGTGCTGAGGTCCACCGCGGCCTGGAAGGCACCGTCGGTGTAGGTGATGCGGTGGTGCGCCTCGTAGCGGTCGCGCAGACCCTTGAGGATCTCGAGCGTCTGCTCGGGCGTCGGCGGTTCGACGTTGACGGTCTGGAAGCGGCGCTCGAGCGCGCCGTCCTTCTCGATGTACTTGCGGTACTCGTCGAGCGTGGTGGCGCCGATGCACTGCAC
>JADZDL010000276.1 GCA_020851075.1 Planctomycetota bacterium
GCTGGCCGCGCTGGCAGACACTCCACGGCGCGAACGGTGAGCACGCCCCCTGGTGCGCCTGGCAAGGCTACGGTCAGCGGGAACGTGCGCGCGCCATACGCGGCAACCGTCCGGTCACCGTGGCCGGCCCCGGCAAAGACGAGGCGGTCCTGCTGCAACCAGACGAGTACCACCACGGCCGCATACACGGCCGCGCAGACGGCGAGCGAAATGAGCACGAGACGGCGAGTCCTTCGCAAGGCTGCACCATAGCAAGGCCCGTGGCATGCGCACGTAGCAACTCGGGGACCACCCGCCAATCGGGCCGCCGATCAGCCCGACGACCGCAATGCTCCGCCGGGGCGATCGCTCAGAAACTGGCGCGGTGCAGGTCCCACATGCGCCCGGTCCACGGCAACCACTCGCGCGTCCAGCCTGGCGGCTCGGTCTGCGTGAAACGGTCCATGTAGTCGAACAGGACCGGGTGGTTCCACGCGCTGCGCAGGCCCATCACCCGCGCGCCGAGCACTTCGCCGATCCACGCGTTGGCCGTGCAGCAGCGGCGGTAGGAATCCTGCCCCCACGGTTCGTGGTCGTTGTTGGGCCAATCGACGTGCGAGAACCCCCACTCCGGCATGCCGAGGTGCGAGTTCGAGTAACCACCAAAGCCGTAGTTGATCTGCGTCGGCGAAGTCTGCGCGACGTAGAACGTCTGGCAGTCCTCACCAAAGTGCCCCACCCAGTTGCCGTTTGCACTGCGGTAGGACAGGTAGTTCTGGCCCACGGCGAGCATGTTGGCGTCGTGCAGCAGGGCCCCCGCGAACAGGATCGGCCACTTGCGGCCCGAACCGTGCCCGCCGACACCTTCCCACTTGCAGCCGTTCTCCACGTTGCCCCAGAAGTCGATGCCGATCTGCACGAGGCGGACGAGCAGCAGGCGCCGTTCGGCCTGCGTCACGTTCAGGTTGCAGAGCAGGGACGCCTGCGCATAGAGCGCCGTGAAGTCACGCCCGTAGTCGGGCATGTTCTCGATCGGGTGCATGTAGCGGCTCACCCAGCCAGGGCAGTGATCGAGCCACGGCCGCTCGAAGTAGGCCGCTTCGGTCGCGATGTGCGGTTGGCCCACGGCGGGCGCGAGCGAAGCTAGCACGTTCCAGTCGAGCATCGAGGTGTCGTAGACGACCTGATGATCGGTGCCCGCGTAGGGCGGGCGGAACGAATCCGCGGGCGGCACCTGCGCCACGCACGTGAGCACGCTGCAGGTGCGGATCTGCGGCAGCAGGTTCGGGTCGGTGTTGCTGATGACCTTGATGAGGCTCTGGTTTGGCTGCAACACGCGCGGTTGCGCTGCGGACAGGCCGAGCGCCACGTTCAGCGACGCGTGGTAGAGCGCCGTGTTGCCGGGGCCATAGAGGTCCGTGTCGTAGCCGTGATCACGCACCGAAGCGTCAGGGTTGATCATCGCGCCGTGCAGCACACGGCCACCCACCGTCGTGCACGGCGGTTGCATGCCGACCAACGTCGCCGGGCCAACCACAAACCAATCGCCGTTGGCAAACTGGCCGGCGCGCACCGGCTGCGCAAACGTGTAGGTGATGCCAAACTGCGAGATCGAGGAAACGAGGCTCGTCGTCGCGGGCATCGGCGCCACGCGGGCGCGCACGGCCTGCGACATGCCCAGATTCGCGGCATTGAGGCCCGGCTGCACAAACATCGATTGCAGGCCCATCTCGATGCCGACGATCGACGGAGCGAGCGGCATGCTGAGCGAGTAGTTGGCCGTTCCCGTGACCGTCGGGAAGGACATCGCGACATCGGGCGAAACGAGCAGCTGGCAACCCGGCATGCCGATGCTGGCAAGGCTGACCGGCAGTGGCAGAGGCCCCCACTGCGTCACCGACCAGCCAGCGAGCAGGCAAGCCACCGAGTTGCTCGGCAGGTTCGTAAACTGCAGCGAACTGACCGAGCCAGGCCGCAGGGCACTGTTCAGTGTGAGCGTCGCGGGACCGCCCTGCCCGCCACACCCGGAACCGAACGAGAGAATGCCCGGCGCTTGCGCACGCCCATCCAGGCATGCCAACAGCACTACGGCCAACGCGGTAAGGAACCTCATACGGGCCGGCTCTACGCAGCGGGCCGTTGGCAACGGTCGGACAATTCCCCATCAATGTGCGTAGAAGCCCCACTGCATTGCGCCGCGCCAAGCATCGCCTTCGCCATGGCGCAAGTGCGCTACCGCAGAACGGGAAGGATTGCAGAGGTCGATCGTCGAAGCCCACTTTGGGCCCAGGGACGCCAGTGCATTCCGCGCTCTTGCCGATACCCTGCTGGCCCCTTCTCCCCACCATGCTGCGCCTGATCGCAAGTCGATTGCTCCGCACCGCTCGGAGCCACCGTCCGTGAAGCCTTCCCAGGTGGCGATTCCGCTCGCGCTGCTGGCGGTGCTGGTCGGTGGCCTGTGGTGGTCGGGCCTGCTCTTCTCTTCGACCGCCACCACCGACGCGCCCGCCCCGGCCGGCACGCCCTCGACGCCAGAGCCAGCCGCGGTGGAGAATCGCGCCGAACTACCGGCGGTGCCCGTGGTGGCCAGCGACAGTCC
>JADZDL010000277.1 GCA_020851075.1 Planctomycetota bacterium
ACACCACCGCGAAGCCCTCGTGCATGCGGCGATCGGCGAGAATCCGCGTTTCTTCCTCGGCACCGACAGCGCTCCGCACGCGCGCACCGCCAAGGAATCGGATTGCGGCTGCGCGGGCATCTACACTGCGCACGCCGGCATCGAGCTCTATGCCGAAGCGTTCGAACAAGCGGGCGCACTCGACAAGCTCGAGGCGTTCGCCTCGTTCCGCGGCCCCGACTGGTATGGCTTGCCGCGCAACCAGCAGCGGATCACGCTGGAGAAGTCGCCGTGGACCGTGCCCAACGAGCTGCCGTTTGGCGAAGCGCGCCTCGTGCCGATGCGCAGCGGCGAGACGATTCCGTGGCGCCTCGTGCAAACGTCATGACCGAGCCATCGCCAGCCCCGCCGCGACCCAATCGCCACAAGATGGTGTTCGTCACCTGGCTCGGCATCTATCCGACGATCACCACCGTGCTGAGCGTGCTCATGCCGGTGCTACTGCCAAGGCTGCCGTTGCCGTTGGTGACCCTCATCGTGACGGCCATCGTCGTGCCGCTGATGGGCTACGTCGTGATGCCCAACCTCGTGCGCTGGCTGCATCACTGGCTGCATCGCTGAGGCCGCGGCCTACTTGCCGGCGGTGACCCGCGGGAAGCGTTGGTCGGCGCCATTCTGGTGCAACACGACCGCGCGAATGGTCTCGCCCTCCACTTCAAACGTGAGGGACGCTTTGACCGCGCGGTAGAAGAACTCGGTCGGCGAACGCGCCGCCAAAGCCAAAGCCTGCTGACCCGGCAACTGCGCAAACAAGCCACGTTCGCGCAACGTGATCACCAACGCGCCATCGCCAGAAGTGCGGTAGCTGCCGACCAGTCGTTCGAGCTGGGCGCGTTCGACGGGCACGGACTTCTCGACCACGCGCGGCTTCGTCGCCTTGCCCCGCAGGTGCTGGAGAATCTGTCCGCCGAGCCCATCCACGTCCCCGCGCGCCACGCTGGTGAGGATGCAGACCGCACGATGTGCTTCTGGTTCGACGACGAGATAGGAGTGGTAGCCCCCAGTCTGCCCGTTGTGCCAGACCCCGAGGCCGTCCGCCGTGAAGTGCCATCCCAGCCCCATCGTCGCAGCACCCTTCTCCTCGTACCGCTTTTGCTGCTGCAACTTGACGGCATCGGCAAGTGGCGAAGCCGCAGACGCCATCTGCACCCGCGCAAACTTCAGCATGTCGTTCATCGACGAACGAATGCCGCCAGCCCCGGCCAGCGCCGCGAGATCCCACAGGTGTGCTGGTTCCCCATCACCATCGTAAGGTGCCGCCATTCGCGCCAGATGCGCCGCGTCGAGCACCACGCTCGTGTCCTTCATGCCGAGCGGCCCGGCGACACGCTCCTGCAGGAGTGCGTCGTACGACGCCAGACCCTGCGTTCGCGCCAGCAGTTCGCCGAGCAGGCCCACTGCGAAGTTGCTGTACTCGTACTTGCTGCCCGGCTCCCAGCGCACCCGCGCCTTGCCGAGTGCAGCATGCAGTTTCGCCGCCGTGAAGTGCGCATAAGGATCCGCCGCATCCGCACCCTTCATGTCCGGCAGGCGCGGCAGCCCGGAGGTGTGCGACGACAGGTGCCACAACAACACCGGCGTGTCCTCCCACTTGGGCATCAGCACACCTTCGGGCAGGTATTTCTGGACCGGATCGTCAAGTTGCACGACGCCACGTTGCACGGCATCGGCGAGCAACAGCCCGGTGAACACCTTCGAATTGGACCCGATCTCGTAGAGCGTGTCGCCATCGGGAACTCCCTCGCGGCCGCGAACGACGGCGCCGTAGCCGCGCACGAGACTGCGTTCGCCATCGAGCACCCCTACGACCATGCCCACGACAAGCTCGCCGTCGACGAACGGCGCACACAGTTCATCAACCTTGCTCGCCAGCAGATCCGGCGCGGTTTGCGCCGACAGCCGCGCCAGAAGAGCAAAGACGAGCAGACAACGATTGGCGAGCATCCACGGACGATACCAAGTCCGCCGAGAAGCCCACTACCACGATCGACGACCGAGGAACGTCCGGCCAAGCTCCTGGAGCCCAGCAAACGCGAAGTGCACCCGGTCCGGAGCCATCAGCAGGCCGCTGGTCTCGACGATATCGCAGCGATCCGTGGTCGCGGCCACTTCGACCTGCGCCGCCCGCACGGCACGCACCTGCCGGAAGCCCACGGGCCCAAGCTGTAGGCCAACCAGCCCCACGCGGAACCAGGGGACCTGCCCGCCGGCAGAACCCAACAGCGCGATGTCGGCCCGCATCTGCGCAATCAGGTTCTGCAGGTTCGTGCGATAGGCCGCCGCGAGCACCGGATCCAGCGCATCGGTTTCGCCCTGCATCATGCAAAGCAGGCGCACGCGCGGAACCAACCCCTGCGCGGCGATCCTCTGGGTCGCGGCAGCAATTCGCCGCATGAGTTCCGGGTACAACTCCCCCGCATTCGCCCCCCATTCGTTCCACGGCCCAGGCATCGGGCCCAGCGCGGACTGCGAGACTGCGACCTTCACGAGCCAGATGGGCTGCGGCAGGTCCTTCGCGATCTCGACCATGCCGATTTCGGGACCAACGTGCTGCTGCATCGGGAACAGCATGTTGTTGACCCCAGCTTCCAGCGGCTGAAACTCGCTCTGCGCATCGTTCCAGATGCGGACCCGCGGGTGCGCACCACGCAGGGCCGCTGGCACTGCGGCCAACGGCGCAAATCCCTCGGCATTACTCTGCCCGAACAGGACGATCACATCCGCTTCGGCACCAATCTGCGGGAGGCGTGCTTCGCGCAGCGGTGTCACTAACAGGGCCCCCGCCGCACTGGCATCGAGCACGATCGCCTGCGCGAGAAACTCCTGCCCAGCGCCCTGCCCGAGGGGGAAACGGACCGTGAGCAGAGCGTTGCCGAATCCGTCGGCAAACGCCATCGCTGGCACGGCGAGCGGCACGAGGTCCAAGGCAGCGCCACCCGGCAGCAGCGTCGTCCCGCGCACCAGGCCAAGGGTCAACGCAACGAGCGAACCGGGGGCCGCTGACTCGACGCGCGCATCGAGTCGGTCGGGAAGGGCCGCCAATTGCAGATTGGGAGGCAGCTGAGCGGCTGCGGACTGGCCAACGGCAGTCTGGGCCGGGAACGAGAGAACGCACGCCAACGCTGCTGCGGCGAACGGGAACGAACTCATGCAGCCTCCTTGCGGGAGGAAGCGGAGAGGGCGATGGCACTATTCCCGGGCCATCTGCCAGTAACCAAGATCGCGCCAGAACCGCCGAGAACGGCTTCCCTGTGGTTTCCCAAGTGGCTAGCTGGCGAAGGCCGCGCCGCCTTGCTTCGGGAAACCACTCCTAGGGCATGCGCACCGACTCGCCGTCGCGAATGCCCCGACCACTCTGCACCAGGCGCAGAAGGCCCCGCTCCATCGCGGCACGCACGACCGAACCGAGCCGTGTGATGCCAAAACAGCGCGCGGCCTCGCGTTCGAGGTCTTCGGCCGCAAGGCGCTGGTGCTGCTTCAGCAGCCACGCCATCGCGTTGCACACCTCGACGACGGGCAGTTCCTCCGCGCTGCGCAGTTCGTCGGCGCCTTCGGGCGGCACCCGGAAACCCGTGAATTGCTCCACATCGCCGGTCGCCCACCAGATGGCATCCTCCACCTCAACAACGTGGGCCGGCAACACCTCACGGATGCGCTCACGAATGCGCTCCGTGAGCCGCGTGATCCCCCACGCATCGGCAATCGTGCGCGCGAGCCGATCAAACTGCACGGGCGCCTCCGCGCGCAGCACCGCCTCGACCTGCTTCTGCAACGGCTTCGTCGCGGACTTGGCCGCAAACGCCTCCGGCGTGCCCGCCTTCGCCAACACGGCATGCGTGTACGGCCGTGGCCCATGCGGATCCGCGGGCGGCGGTTCCGGTTCGGCGTTGGGCACTTCGGCCGCAACCGGCGCTTCTGCTGCCACTGCAGGCGCACTTACCGCCTCGGCAACGGCCGCGACGGCCGGCGTGGGCGTAATCGGCGGCGCCTTGGCCATCACCGTCTTGGCCACACCCGCGGCCCGGGCCGCCGCAATGGCCGCTTCCACACGATCGATCTCGCCACTCGGATCCTGCCAGAAGTCCGTGGACCAGATCCGGTGCAGTCGCCACCCCAGCCCACCCAGCACGGCGGCGCGCAGACGATCGCGATCGCGCGCCGTCGCGGCACTGTGATAGGTCGCGCCATCACACTCGATGCCGAGCACGTAGCGACCCGGTGCATCCGGATCGACCACGCCAAGGTCGATGCGATAGCCCGAGCAACCAACCTGCGGGTGCACTTCATGGCCGCGGCGCACGAGCTCGTCGCGCACGGCAGCTTCCAACGGCGATTCGACCTCGCCGCGCGGATCCGCCGCAACGGCCGCCAACAACGCCACCTCGCCACGCTGGGCGTAATCGAGGAACGTACGCAGATGCCGCGCCCCGATCGCCGCCGTGCGATTTGCGATCTGGTCGGCGCGCACCGACGTGAACACACACAGCTCCCGCCGCGCCCGCGTGACCGCGACGTTGAGGCGCCGTTCGCCACCCTGCAGGTTCAGCGGACCGTAGTTCTCGTGCACCTTGCCGGCCTGGTCGGGGCCGTAGCAGATCGAGAACAGGATCGTGTCACGTTCGTCACCCTGCACGTTCTCGAGGTTCTTCACGAACACCGGCTCGGCTACAGCGGCAAAGAACGGTTCGATCTCCGGGTGCTTTTGACGTTCCTGGTCGAGCAGATCTTCGATGAGAACCTGCTGCGCGCTGCTGAACGTCACGATGCCAACCGAATGGCGCTGGCGTTCCGGATCGCGCAACCGCGCCACGACCTCGGCCACGAGCGCCTCCGCTTCGATGCGATTCTGGCGCGATCCCGCCCGATCGTAGACGCCAGGCACCTGCACGCAGCGTACGCCAAGTCCCGGCATACGATGCTGCGGAGCTGGGAAGGTCAGCAGGCGGTTCTGGTAGTAGTGATGGTTGCTGAACGTGATCAGCGATTCGTGGCGACTGCGGTAGTGCCAGTCGAGGTGCATACGCGGCAAACCAGCGGCGCCGCATTCGTCGAGCACACTCTCGAGGTCCTCCGGCATGTCATCCTGGACCTCGTCCCCTTGGTCCATTCGCTGAAAGAAGGTCGTCGGCGGCAATTGCCGACTGTCGCCAACGCACACCAGCGACTGGCCGCGCCCGATCGCGCCCACCGCATCCCACATCGGAATCTGCGAGGCCTCGTCAAAGACAACGAGATCGAAGCGTGTGCCCGCGCGCCCGAGATACTGCGCCACCGACAACGGGCTCATGAGGATGCACGGCGCCAGGCGCGTGAGCAGCCCAGGAATCTCGGCGAGCAGCTTGCGCACGGGCTTGAGACGCCGCTGCTTCTTCAGCTCGCGTTCGAGCACCCCAAGCTCGCTGCTGGCCACCTGCGTATCGCGCACCTGCGGCAGATTGGCGCATAGACGCGCGACGACGACGTCGGCGGCCATCTTGATCGCGCGCCGGTCCAGTTCGCCAAAACGCGCGATCACGCGTTCGTGTTCCTGGCCGCGGAACATCGCCAGCAGCGGTTCGCGCGCATGCACCGAGTCGAGCCAGGACTCCAGGAACGTGCGCTGGAAGGTGCCCGCGAGTTCGTCCGTGCGCAGGTCCCCATGCGCATGCGCTTCGACCAGCGGTTCAGCACCGTGGGTTGCCGCCGCACTCGCCGCGCGGCGGTACGCGCAGTGTTCGCGCAGGCGTGGCACCGCCGCCAACCAACCCGCCGTTCGCCGCGCAACCCTGCCGAGGTAGCCAGGCGCAGCAGCGAGGCCAAAAGCCTGATCCTCGTCGAGCTCAAGCATCGTCGCCGCAGCCCGCATCACCGCGCCAAACTCGTCGTTGGCCAGACGCAAGGCACCGAGCAACTTCGACAGCACCTCGGCGCCACCGTGCTGGCCATCGAGTTGCGCGGCAATGGCCGCGAGCCCCGCCGGATCAGCATGCAGCGACCCCGGCACCAATTGCAGGCACAAACGACGCGCCTCGCGCACCCACTGCAACCAACGCTGCACTTCGGCCCAATCTGCATGACCATCGCGCCACGCCGCCCCGAGCACCTGGGCCCCAGCCGCGCCCGCGGCGAGACGCTGATCCTCCGCCCGCACCTGCAGCGCACGCTCCAGATCGCTGCGCACCTCGGTCGCTGTACCGACCTGGCCATTCGCAGCCACGGCGAGCACTTCGCGGCGTGGTTTTCGCAAACGCCACCAACGCACGACAAAGAACGCGTCGGCCGAACGCCGGTAGGCAGCCGCCAGCCGATCGAGATCCAGCCCGAGCAGATCGCTGCGCCAACGCGCCTGCAGCGGCTCCCACAGGGCATCACGCTTGGTGCCGATGGCCACCAAGTGGCCAAGGGAGGCCTCGGCGGCACTCCAATCGGCCACTCGCAACATCGCCGCCGGCGGCAACGAGGGCGCCTGGAACAGCGCCGCCAACTCGAAGAGCTTGCCAAACTGATCCCGGCTCGGCCCCA
>JADZDL010000278.1 GCA_020851075.1 Planctomycetota bacterium
CGTCGGCGAGCTTGCGCACTTCGCTCGTGACCGTGACTTCGCGCTGGAACTTGTTCACTTCGTTGAGCACGCCCACGACGTTGAGGAAGCGTTCGCTCAGCGACATCTTGGTCGTCGCGGCATCCTCCGGAATGCGCTGGCTCAGCAGCTTCACGCGCTCGCGCAAAGGGTCCGGCAACCGCTGCAGCAGCGTGCGCGTTCGGGTTTCGAGCTCCCCGATCGTGCTTGAGAGACCGGCCGCGGCGCTGACGAGACGCTGGTTTTCGGTGGCGAGTTCCTGCTTCTTGCTGTCGGCATCCGCCGTGCTCTTCTTCGCGTCTTCGATGCGCTTCTGCACGCTCTCGATCTCGCGCTGCACGATGCCGATCCGGTCGTTGAGGATCTCGCGACCCAACGCCCAATCGCGCTTTTCCTTACCGATTACAGAGCGGGTTTCGACCCAACGCTCCATCGTCGAGCGGGTGCCGTCGATCGGCGACGGGGTCTCCTGCGCACTCACCAACGCAGCAAACGTGCCGAGCACCGCGGTGCGCAGCAGGAATTGAGTAACCACGGTCATGGTCGTCCTTGCAGAAACTGGGCAATGCATGATCAGAATTTGATTTCGCCGCCGATGCCGATCGAATACTCGACGCCATCGCTGCGCGAAGTTTTTGTGATGTCATCCCCGATGTACTCGGAGCGATAGACCTCGCGCCGATCGGGGTTGGTGAGGTTCTTCGCGCCAAACTGCAGGCGCACGTGCGGCCCGAGTTGCTGCGAGAAACTGAAGTTGAGGCGGTCGTAATGGACCGCGTAGATGCTCGGCACGTAGTTGCCGTTGGACTCACCTGCACCGGCAACGAGCGTGTCGCCCTGTATGGTGTAGAACAGACCAAACTGGGTACCCGTCGGGGCGATATCGTAGGTGAGAAACAGATTGTAGAGATGCTCGGGCGTGTTGGTCATGTCGCGCGACGTGATCGGCGCCTGGATGCTCGGGTCGCTGAACGCGGCGATCTCCTCATCCGGTAGTTGCACCTTGCTGTGCAGGAACGTCGCGTTGGCGCCCACCGCGAAGCCATCGAGCGGCCCCCACCAATGGCCCAGTGCTTCACGCGCTTCGAACTCAAACCCCGAGAGTTTGCCCTCGGGGTAGTTCACGGCCGTCGTGTAGTCAAACGACGAGATGCGCTGCACATATTCGATCGGCCCCTTGATGTCCTTCTTGAACCACGACACCGACAACAAGGAACCCTCCCGCGGCGAGAAGTCGGCGCGCAGGTCGTAGTTCTTGAGATCACTCATGTCGAGGCCCGGATTGCCGACGAACACCGGGCCGCCGAGGTACTCCTGCTGCTGGATCGGGCTCAGTTCCTTGAAGGTCTGGCGAGCGACAGTCTCCGAGTACGAAGCGCGCAACGTGAGGTTGTCGACCGGCACATACGTGATGCCGATCGAGGGCAACACGTCCTCACGATCAAAGTCCACATCCGCGGCGCCGGGCTGCAAGGTGGTTGGCACATTGGTGCTCGGTGGCAACCACGTCGCGTCGGGCTCCGCGTCGTTCACGATCGAGATCTTCGTCGATTCGAAGCGCACGCCGCCGATCAACGACAGGCTCTTCAGCACCGGCATGTCGAACATCACGTAGGTGGCGTCGATCACCTGCCTGCCGCGATAGTCGACGTCGAGCGTGGATTCGGAGATCGGGTGGTTCTGCGTCGGGAACGTCTGGCTCCAGGGCAGCTCCCAGGGCCCATCCCAGCCCGAATTGTCGCCGAAGTTGCTGAAGGTGTTCTGGTCGAACGTGCGCGTGACGCGGTCGCTGAAGACACCCGTCTTCAGATAGCCCTTCTGCCCTCGGCGCACTTCGAACGGGATCTTGAAGTTGGCGGCGATCTGGTCGCTGTCCTCGCGGATCTCCTTGTAGATGCGCTGCAGGTTGCCGAGCGTGAAGTTTGCCGACGGTTTGAACGGCGTGTAGGTCGCCGGGAAGAAGATCGAGCCGAGGTCGAGCTCGGGCGTCCAGAGGGCACCAAACTGCCGTTTGTCGGGCTGCGTCGACGTCGCCTGGCTCTTGGCAATCGCCCAGTCAAACTCCGGGGCGAGGTTGCGCGCAAACGAGCTCGCGGCGATGCGATGCCGGCCGTTCAGCTGCATCGTCTGCGTCGTGCGCTCGGTGTATTCGAGCGTCTCCAGCCGCAGATAGGGCGCCGCGTTGAACTCGAAGTAACCTGGTGAGTTCTGGTTCGTCGGGTCGTAGCCCGGGAAGAAGTAGGCTTTGCCGCGGGTATCTTCGGCGAGCGTGACCTTGTCCTCGGCACTGCGCGTGTAGAGGTGCACGAAGTTCACGGAGTGGTTGTCGCTCTGCACCCCGAAGGTGCTCAGCGTGCCCCACTGCACGGCTTGCGACGCCCGCTGCACATCAAACAACGAAGTCTTGAAGTCGCCGTCGTTGACCGTGCCTTGCACGGTCTTTGGCGTCATCGGTGCCCCGGGGCTTTCCACCCACCACGAGTCGTCGACACCGTCGCGGTCGAGCTTCGATTCGTGTTCGTGGAAGAAGCTGAACGCACCGCCGACCTTGACCCCATCGGCGATCTCGAAGCGGCCGCCCATCGCGCCCGACCACTTGTAGTCGGTCGGCGCCGCGGTCGGCGAAGCCCCGACGGCGCCATCCCAGTTTTCGCCAAGCAGGTCGGTCTGCTCCGAACGGTCCCCGCCGTCGTGGCCCCAGAAATGCACGCCGCCCCCCGGATACGAGAGGAAGTTGCCGCTGCCGGTGACCTGCGAGTTGTTCTTCGTCTGCAGCTTCCACTTGAAGAAGAACGGCGAGTCGGGAATGCCCTTCAAGCGCACGTCCACGGCCCCGCCCGACGCATCGCCCTGCTGGTCGGGCGTGAACGTCTTGCTCACCTGGATGCTCTCGATGACCTCGGTCGGAAACTGGTCGAGTTCGACCGCGCGCTTGTCTTCGTTGGCGGTCGGCAGGCGCACGCCGTTCATCTGCGAACTCACGTAACGATCCGGCAGGCCGCGGATGACGGCCGATTTGCCATCCTGCACGGATGCGCCCGCAACGAGGCGCAGCGCCCCCGCCGCGTCACTGGCACCGGCGCGGCTCATCAGTTCGGCGCCGACGGCGTCCATCATCGCCGGGCTTTCGAGGCGCAACTGCAATAGCGCCCCTTCGCTGCCCGAAGCGACCTGCAAGACGTCCTGCACCACGAACTCCTCGAGGTCCGTGAAGTCGCCGGAAAGCGCGATATTGACGTCGGTGAGCTGCCCCGAGGAGACGACGACGTCGGTCGCCACCTGCCGCACGTAACCTTCCTTGCTGAAGACGAGCGTGTAACGGCCCGGCGGCACGTCGGGCAATACAAAGTTGCCCTGGTCGGTCGTCTGCGTCTTCTGGCCGGTCTCGACGACCTGCACCGTGGCAGCGCCGAGGGGAACATCGAAGTCCTTGTCACTGACGAGGCCGCGGATCGAACCCGCCTGCTGCGCCGAGACGAACGAGCACAACGACAGCACGCTGCCGAAGAGCAGGCCTGGACGAGCGCCGAGTCTCACC
>JADZDL010000279.1 GCA_020851075.1 Planctomycetota bacterium
ATTCGGGTTGGCAGCACGACGGTGCCGGCGCTCACCAACACCTGGGCGACGAATTTGCCGGACCAGACCATCCAGGTTGACCTATCGAATCAGGTGCTGAACGGGGGTGTCGGGGTGAATCAGTGGGTCGAGTGGCCACTTGCCGCCCCGTTCCTTTACCAGCCGGGCGAGGGCGTCGTGCTCGACATCACTTCGCAGGCATCCGTCGCCGGCCAATACCTGCGAACGGCGATCGGCACGGGCGTCGCGCGCATGGTCAGCACGAGTTATGCGGGATCGCCGACCGGCACGCCGACCACCTCGGGCGGCATCAAATTCCGGCTCGTCTTCGAAACGGGTGGGTTCGTCGTGTCGGGGCAAGGCTGCGCGGGCACGGGCAACTTTGTGCCCGCCATCGACAGCATCGGTCAGCCCACGATCGGCAACCAGTCGTTTGTGTTGACGATGCAGAATGCCCTGGGTGGCACGCTGTGTGCCTTCATGATCGGGTTTGCGAACGACATCGATATCGGCGGCGGCTGTCACGTGTACTGCAACCCGGTGGGTTTCAGCCTGCAGGCGACGGGTGGCACGCTGCCTGGCACCGGCACGGCTGCGTTTGGCTTCCCGATCCCCAACCAGGCCTGGCTTGCGGGGGTAGTGCTGGACACCCAGTGGGGCGTGCTCGATGGCGGGTCGGCGTCGCCGCTCGGCATTGCGATGAGTTCGTCCGCGAAGCTCATCCTGCAGTGAGTGGTCCCCGGGGGCGGAAAAACCACGTTGCGTTCCCCGGGCTTCGACCTAACTTGCGCGCCAAGGACTGGCAACGACATGAACTACCCTCCCGAGATGGTGCGCCCGATGCGCGAAGAGCTGACCACGATTGGCGCCAAGGAACTGCTGACGGCAGAGGCGGTCGATCAGTGGATTGACGAGAAGGGCACCGGCGTGCTCGTCATCAACTCGATCTGCGGTTGCGCGGCGGGCATGGCGCGCCCGGGCGTGCGCATGGCAATGCAGAGCCAGAATCGCCCGGCGCGGTTCGCGACGGTGTTTGCCGGGCAGGATCTCGAGGCCGTGGCAAAGGCGCGCAGTCGTTTTGGCAACATCCCGCCGTCGAGCCCTTCGGTGGCGTTGCTCAAGGACGGCGTCGTCGTCGACTTCCTGCCGCGTCAGGGCATCGAGCGGCGCTCGGCAGAACAGGTCCGCGACGACCTGGTTGCGATGTTCGACAAGCACTTTGCGAAGGGCTGACCGGTCCGGCGTAGCATGGCGGCTATGGTGACTCGCATCCTGGTCGTGGCCGGTTCTACGCGCAGTGATGCGCTTTCGAAGAAGCTCGGCCGGGCAGCGGCGAAGATCGCGGACCTGAATGGCGGTGCGTCGACCTTCGTGGATCTGCGCGACTACGCCATGCCGCTTTACGATGGCGACCTCGAGGCGGCCGAAGGGCTACCCGAGGGAGCCGTTCGCCTGCGTCAGCTGCTTTTGCAGCACGAGGCGGTGCTGTTTGCGTCGCCCGAATACAACGCGTCGATCCCGGCCGTGCTGAAGAACGCGATTGACTGGCTGTCGCGGCCGTATGCCAAAGACCCGGGCGTTGTGGCCTGGAAGGGCAAGGTGGCGGCGTTGTTGTCGAGTTCGCCTGGCGCGCTAGGTGGCCTGCGCGGGCTGGTGCATCTGCGGCAGATTCTGATGAACGTGGGCTGCGTCGTGATCAATGAGCAGTTTGCGCTCGGGAATGCCGGGGCGGCGTTTGCGCCGGATGGTCATCTGGCCGACGCCAAGCAGTCCGCGGCAGTGCAGGCAGTCGTGCAGCGTCTGGTGCACTACACCCAGCGCCTCGCGAACTAGTTTTCGCCGCCTCGGCGCGGCGGGGTTGCCGTGCCGTGCTTGCCTGCTACCTTCTCGCCTCGCTTCCAGCACGGCAGTGAGAAGGCAGTCATGGCCCGTCATTCCAACTTTGAGCTATCGGCCGGGGGGCTGCTGTCGCAGTCTTTTGGCGTCTATTTCCGCAATCTGATCCCGTTCCTGATGCTCGGCGTGCTGACGACGGCGCCGTGGGTCGCGCTGCAGATCTACGCAGAGTCGGCGGATCCCCGGAGTCAGACACCGCTCAGCATCGTGAGCCGTCTGGTGCTGGTGCTCATGTCGCAGTTGCTGACCGGCGCACTCTGTTTTGGGGTGGTGCAGCAGTTGCGCGGCGAACCGGCTGGGATTGGCGACATCCTGTCGCATGGCTTGCGGTCGTTGTTGCGAGTGCTCGGCACTGGCTTGCTGGTTGGCCTTCTGTCCGGTTTGGGCCTGATCCTCATCGTGCCGGGCATCTGGCTCCTGGTGCGCTTCTTCGTCGCCGTCCCGGTCACCGTCATGGAGGGCAAGACCGGTGGTGCAGCCATGGAGCGCAGCAGTGCGCTGGTGCGCGGCAGTGGCGCGAAGATCTTTGGCGTGCTCCTGCTGCTGGGCATTGCCTACCTGATCGTCTTGATAGGTGTCTTCTTCCTCTGGGTGCGGCCTGACATGCAGCGAGGTGTACCACCGAACATCCCGATTGCCTTTACGGCGGTGCTCTCGGTCTTCGGCGGCACGTTCTACTCCACCCTCATGAGCGTGGCCTACTTCCAGCTACGAATGGGCAAGGAGAACGTGGACGCGGGGCAGGTCGCGGCAATATTTGGCTGACCCGAGGTCCTGGCATGGGCTCCTTGCCATCGGGCCCTCGGTGGCAAGGCCGGCGACGGCGCCGATCCCGCGCTCAAGTCTCGCCTTGACTTTGCCGAAACTTAGACCTAGTCTAACTACGTGCCGATGGACACCGCCAAGAACCAGGACCTGATCGATCGCCTAGAGCGCCACGACATTCGACCGTCGGCGCAGCGGTTGGCGATCGCTTCCTACGTGCTGACCACCGCCGACCACCCGTCGGCGGACGCCGTGTGGAATCGCGTGAAGGCCAACTTCCCGATGGTCTCCCGCGCCACGGTCTACAACACGCTGCAGCTGTTCACCGAGAAGGGCCTGCTGAAGCAGCTGGTGCTGGCCGAAGGCAGCGTGGTGTTTGACCCGATGGTCGAGCCGCATCACCACTTCGTCGACGACGAAACCGGCTTGATCGAGGACATTCCCTGGAACGCGCTGCGTGTCGGCAAGGTCGACCAGCTCGAGGGGCTTCAGGTCCGCGATTACATGGTTGTGGTGCGCGGACGCCGACAGGTCGGCAAGCGGCGGTGACCCGCCGGTGACATACCTCCGATGGGGCGTTGTGCCTCGCGGATAGACAGCATCTAAAACAAGACAGAAACCAAGAAGAGAACGATCGCCATGATGACCGTAGGTAGCAAGTTCCCATCCTTCCGCGTCCCCGCCACCGTCTCGCTCGAGGCGGGCAAGCACTTCGAGGAGATCACCGAGCAGAGTCACGCGGGCAGGTGGCTCGTGGTGTTCGCGTGGCCGCTCGACTTCACCTTTGTGTGCCCGACCGAGATCGCCGAGTTCGGCAAGCGCAACGGCGACTTTGCGGACCGCGACGCGCAGTTGCTGGGCCTGTCGTGCGACAGTGAGTTTGTGCACCTCGCGTGGCGCCAGCAGCACCCCGACCTCAAGAACCTGCCGTTCCCGATGCTCGCCGACAGGAAGCGCGAGCTCTGTCAGGCGCTCGGCATCCTGCACCCCATCGAGGGCATTCCGCTGCGCGCGACCTACATCGTGGACCCGCAAGGCATCATCCGCTTTGTGTCCGTGCACGATCTCGACGTCGGCCGCAACGTCGACGAAGTGCTGCGCACGCTCGATGCGCTGCAGACCGGAGAACTGTGCCCCTGCAACTGGAAGAAGGGTGAGAAGACCCTGGAGGTGAAGTGATGGAAGCGCTCCAGCAGCTCGCCGCGGCGTTCCCCGAGTCGACCAAGGACATCCGCATGAACCTCACGTCGGTGCTGCAGCAGTCCTCGCTGTCGCCGGCGCAGAAGTTGGGTGTCGCGCTGGCGGTGGCGCACGCGGCGCGTTCGCCCGCGCTGGTGGCGGCGCTTGCCGCCGCGGCAGGTGACGTGCTCACCGCGGCGGTGGCGGCGGATGCACAGGCCGCCGCGGCGTTGATGGCCATGAACAACGTCTACTACCGGTTTCGCCACATGGTCGGCAAGCCGGAGTACGAACAGATTCCGCCGCGCCTGCGCATGCAGCGACTGGCAGCGCCCGCCAGCGACAAGATCGACTTCGAACTGTTCGCGCTGGCGGTCAGCGCGGTGAACGGCTGCGCTACGTGTGTGCAGGCCCACGAGCGAGTCGTCACCGAAGGTGGTTTGTCCACCGCCCACGTGAACGACGCGGTGCGGATCGCGGCGGTTGTCAATGCCGCCGCAACGACACTGGCAATGACCTTGCCGGTGTCGGCATGATGAAGACCAGGAAACACGAGGTGAAAACCATGAAGAACTCCCCCAGCCAGATTCCCGCGGAAGCCCGCACCAAGCTCTGTGACGCCCTGCGCGGCGTTCTCACCGATGGCCTCGACCTGCACTCGCAGATCAAGGTCGCGCACTGGAATATCAAGGGCCCGCAGTTCGCTGCGTTGCACCCGCTGTTTGACACGTTCGCGACGGATCTCGCGACGCAGAACGACACGGTGGCCGAACGCATTCGCACGCTTGGAGGTCTTGCGGTCGGCACGTCGCGGCACATCGCCAAACACTCGCGCCTGCCCGAGTACCCGCAGGAAGTGACCAAGGACCTCGAGCACACGAAACTGCTCGCGGATCGCATCGGCACCTACCTGATGGGGGCGCGTGCGGCGCGCGATGTCGCGATCGAACAGAAGGACGATGACACCAACAGCGTGCTGACGGACATCGTCACGATGTTTGAGAAGCACGCCTGGTTCTTGCACGCGACGCTCGACTACTAGTCGCAGCGACTAGTCACCGGCCACCTGGTGGTGACCGTGGGGCCCAATCCGCTACGCTTGTGCCCATGATACTGTCGCTAGGGCTGTCGTTGTTTGCCCTGCTGGCGGCAGTCCAGTCGCCGCAGGATCCGGCGCGCGATCCCGAAGGAGGGCCCGCGGGCCGCGATCGGTTTCTCGGGCGCGACGTGGCGCACACGATGCACTGGACCGGTGCGCCGTGGTTGTTGCGGGCCACGCGCGAGGACGAGGAGAACGGCGCGCTGTTGCGGCGTTGGCTCGCGGTGCAGCCTGGGCAGGCCGTTTGCGATCTCGGTTGTGGCAACGGTTACCACACGCTGCCACTTGCCGAAGCCGTGGGTGCGGATGGCAAGGTGTTTGCCGTCGATCTGCAACCAGAGATGCTCGTGCTGTTGCGACAGCGCGCCGCCGCGAAGCACTTCGAACACGTCGAGCTCATCGAGGCCACAGTCGACGATCCGAAGCTGGCACCCAATTCGTGTGATCTCGTGCTGCTTGTCGATGTCTATCACGAACTGTCGCATCCGGTGCGCGTGATGCGGCGCGTGCGCGAAGCGTTGAAGCCGGGTGGTCGCGTCGTGCTCGTCGAGTTTCGCGACGAAGATCCGGACGTGCCGATCAAGCCTGAGCACAAGATGGGCAAGGCCCAGATCGTCTGCGAAATGGCGGAGCATGGCTTCTCGCTAGCGGACCAGTTTGATGGACTGCCGTGGCAACACGCGATGGCGTTTGTGGTCGCGACACCGGGGCCGCGTCTGCAAGCGCGTGAGCTGGTGCAGTCGTTCTTGAGAGCGGCAGACCAGGGCAAGACCGAGATCGTGGTCCCGTTCTTGGCAAAGGGGTTCGCGCCTCTGGACCTGCCGCCCTTGCGCGCGGATCTGCGCGTGGAACTGCGCGCGGGGCCTTCGGGAAGTCTGCTCGCCGACGTGTCGCCGCCGAACGGTGCGGGCCTTCTCGATCCGCGGACGCAGCTTGTGCTCACGAAGGACCGCGATGGACGCTGGCGGGTGGCTGCCGTGCAGCGGCGCGAGGCGTTTCGGCGCGCACACGGCGCTCCGTGGCCGTTCGTGGCCATGCAGACGGCGACCGGGGGTGGGGATGTTGGCGCTCAGGCGCAGATGGTGAAAGAGCTCGGTTTCGATGGCCTGGCCTGGGATCTAGACCAGCTCGGCGCGGCGCGAACGATGTGTGAGGCGCGCGGTGGCGACCTCGTCTCGGCGTACGCCGTGCTTGATCTGTCGATCTCGCCCGAGGACGCGGATCGCCTGGCGCCGCTGCGCGATGCGATGCAGCAGCTCGCCGGGGGCCCGGGCATGTTGTGGTTGGCGTTGCAGGACTCGCTGCGCAAGCCGCGCGATGCCGAAGGCGACGCTGTGGCCAAGACGGTGCTCGCCGAGCTTGTGGCCTTGGCGGACCAAACGGGGGTCGAGATCGCGCTCTATCCGCACCACGGCTTCTGGCTCGAGACCGTCGCCGATGCGCTGCGTTTGTGTGAGCAGGTAGACCACGCGCGGCTTGGGGTGTGCTTCAACCTGTGCCATTTCCTGCGGGCAAACCCTGGTGGTGACCCCGCAGCGTCGCTCAAGAAGTGTGGCGCGCGGCTGTTCGCCGTGACGGTGAGCGGCGCCGATGGTGATGGCGTGGATTGGAGCACGCTGATCCGGCCGCTCGACGAAGGCTCGTTGGATCTGCGTGGTTTGCTCCCGGTGCTCGACGACTTGCACTTCGCCGGTCCGATCGGCCTACAGGGTTTTGGGATCAGGTTGCCAGCGCGCGAACACCTCCAGCGTTCGATGCGGGCCTGGCAGGCGCTTTGCGCCTTGCTGCCCGCGCAGAAGCGCTGATGCGGGGGCTGCGCGCGGGGCGAGCGAAGTCCGTGGCTCCGCCGTGGCCCAGTTCCGCCCTTTGCGTCATCATGCGCCGATGGCCGATGCTGCTCCGAACTGGTCCGAAGTCACCGCCTTTCGCCGTCTGGAGCGCAAGCGCCTGCAGGCCTTGCGAACGAATGTCGGCGCCGAGATCCGGGCCGCGACGGTGGCGAACGTCGATCGCATCGTCGACGAACTGCTGCGAGTCCAACCAACTGCCTGCCTCGCGTTCTATTGGCCGATTCGCGGCGAACTGGCGCTGTTTGCGACGATGAAGCGCGCCGTGCAGAGCGGTGCTGCGGTGGCGTTGCCTGTCGTCGTCGACAAGCAGGGGCCGCTGCAATTCCGCGCCTGGACGCCGTCTGTGCGCATGGAGCAAGGCGTCTGGAGTATTCCGGTGCCCGCCGATACCGCCGCAGTCGATCCGGACGTGTTGTTCGTGCCGGTCGTGGGCTTTGACGGGCAGCGCTATCGACTCGGCAACGGCGGTGGCTACTACGACCGCACGCTGGCCGCGCGGTCGCCGCGGCCGCGCACGGTGGGCATCGGGTTTGACTGCCTGCGCATGCCGACGATCCAGCCGCAGGCGCACGATCTGCCGATGGATGCGATGGTCACCGAGACGTTGTTTGACGTGGGTGTGCTCGCTGCTGGCCTGCTCGCGGGCGGCGCGGCGACGAAGATCGAGTGCGCTTCGCCGCCGTGTTCGATGCCCGAGCCGGACTAGCCGACTTCGCCGCGCGCAAACTTCGCCACCGTCTCCTGGTACTTCTGCTTGCCGTTCTCGACCACGCGCCGGATCTCGCGCGCGTTCTGCTCACTTTCCTTGCGCAGGTCGGCGATCAGCTTCAGCGAATCGACCTGGTAGTCGGTGATCGCCTGCACGAGCTTCTCGACGGACTTCGGATCGATCGTCGAGCCGTAGCCGGCGCGCAGCGCGGCGCGTTCGAGATCGCGGCCGAGGTCGGCGATGTCCTCGAGGCCCTTGTTGACGCCCTTCTTCAGCGCTTCGTGGGCTTGCGTGGCTTCGTGTAGGCCATGCTGCGACGTGTAGACGGCGCCGAGGATCGTGAAGACGTGCTCGTTGGTGGTAAAGAACGTCACCGAGCGGCGGTAGACCTGGTCCTTCACGTCGTGGGTCTGCTTGAGCTTCGCGACAAGCGTCTCGCCGACGTCGTAGCCGATGGCGAGGTTCTCGGCGACGTCCTTGATGAGCTGGAAGGTGCGATCCTCGCGCTGGAACGCGTTCTGCGCCTGATCGCGCGCGAGCTGCAAGCGCGACTTCGTCGGCGCATCGGCAGAGCCTGCCGCATCGACGGCCTTCTGGGCATCGGCGAGCGCGGTGCGCGACTTCTCGGTGGTCGCGGTCTGCAGTTCGAGCAGCTCGCGCGCCGCGATCTCGGCTTCCTTGAGGGCGAAGCGGAAGTCGATGTAGCCCTCCATGATGGCCATCTCCTTCTGGAGCTGCTTCTGCGTATCGCTCGTCACCGATTTGTAGACCGTGGCGATCTGCTCGAAGCGGTCGCTCGGCGAGCCGCGTCGCATCTTCATCCACAGGTTGGACATGCGTTCGCTGAAGCTGATCACGCCGTCGTCCAGCTGGGCGATGAGCTTCTTGCTGTCGTCGCGGATGCTGTCAAACTGCTGCGAGATCGCGAGGTATCGATTGCCGATCTGGATGTCCTCGACGTTGTCGCGGACCATCGCATTGAAGCTCTGCATGTAGTTGACGGTGCGCGCGATGGTCAGGACCTTCGGCTCGTCGACGTGGCGGACCTCCTCGAGCAGCTTCACGAGTTCCGCCGGGGCGTCCTTCTTCGGCAGTACCCCAAACTGCTGCAGCACGGTCACCGCCTTGTCCAGGTACTTCTGAAGGGGGGCGGGGGAGGTGGGGACGGGCTTGGCTGTGATTGGATTCTCGGACACGATGTTTCCCTTGGCGTGGTCGGTGCGGCAGCTTAACGCATTCTCCGGCCACTCTCGCCACTCTCGATGAAGGACTCGAACCCTCCTGCGGTGCCCACTGCCGATGCCAGCATGGACGACATGCTGCGCATCATGGATGTGGCAACGGCTCTGCGTCACCAGCGCGAAACTGCGGAGGCCCAGCTGGACGTGGCCACCGCCAAGGTCCGGTTGCGCGAGCGCCTGCTGGCGACCGCAGCGGCGGCGGGCGAGCCGGTCACCGCGGCGGAGGTGGATGCGGCCATCGAGGAGTATTTCCGCCGTCAGCACGAGTATCGCGATCCGCCGCGCAGCTGGGCCCGGTTCTGGGCCCATGTCTGGGTGATGCGGCGCAGCCTGTTGCTCGCGTTCGCGGTGTTGGCGATCGCGACCGTGGGCATCGTCGTGTTGGCGCAGTCGGTCGCGAACTCATATGGGAAGGCCCAGGAGCCGCCGAAAGTCGTCCCGAGGCCGGTGTTTTCGACCCCGCCCACGGAGCCGAAGCCGACACCGGTCGTGGGGCATGAGCCCGCACCAAGCGTTCCGGTGCCTGTGCCTGTGCCGGTCCCGGCAGCGAATGCGGAACTCGCCGGGGTCTGGGGAAACTTCCAGCGGGATGCGGCGGCGGCGCAGGCGTTGGCCGCGGATGACGATGCCCGGCAGCGAGTCCAGCGTGTCGTGGCCCTGGGCACCAGCGCCAACGCGGCGGCAGACCTTGGGCGGTTGCGTTCGGCGGCCACCGATCTCGCTGCGCTCGCGCGGCGGCTCGATGACGAATACGTCATCACGATCGTGAGTCGGCAGGGTGAGCAGAGTGGCATCGACCGCTACAAGGACGGCAAGCTCTCGGGTTACTACGTGATCGTCGAGGCCATTGCCCCGAATGGCAGCAAGCTGTCGCAGCGCATCAAGAACGCGGAGACCGGCAGCACGGATTCGGTGACGAAGTGGGGCGAGTTGGTGCCCGACGCTGTCTGGAAGCGCATCGTTGCCGACAAGCAGGCGGATGGGGTGATTGACGAAGCGGAGTTCGCGCGCAAGGTTCGCGGCAGCTACGCGGAGAGCACGACGATTCTCGATGGTTCGGGTAAGCCGCTGCGCCGCGGCAGGCAGATCACGCGATGGTAGGCAATCACGCTGGAGCTCATGTCTATTCGACGATGCGCGCGGGCGCCCTCGAAGCGCGCGGCCGCGCGGATGCCGCCGCGGCCGTCGCCAACCGGGCGCGCGCCGAGCTTGATGCCATCACACGCGAACGGCTGGCCGCCGTGCAGCAGTTGGCGCGCACGCAGTTGCCCGAACTGTCTTCGACGGCGGCGGCGGCGGCCTGGCCCGACGCGGCGGCCGAGTTGCAGCAGTTCGAGCAACAGCGGCAGGCGCGCACTGCCGAGTTGCAGCGTGAGATCGCCGCTGCCGAGCAGGAGGGTCGGGAGTTCGAGCAGCTGCTCCAGCAAGCGACGGAAGCACTCGACGCCGTGGTCGCACGGCGCGAGCAGTTGCTGGCCAGTGTGGCGGCGAAGTTGGCCGCGGACGCCGGGTATTCGCAGCAGCTGAGCGCGGCGACCCAGTCTGAGGTTGGCTTGGCGCGCGACCTCGAACGCGCTGAGGAACTGGCTTTGGAGGCCAAGGCCAAGTTGCCGCCGTACGACAGCAGTCGCCTGTTCCAGTATCTGTGGCTGCGCAAGTTTGGCACGCCGGAGTATGCGGCCACGGGATTCACGCGGCGCATGGATCGCCGCCTGGCTGACTTCATCGGCTACTCGCAAGCCGTCGGCAGCTATCGGTTCTTGAAGACGACGCCGCAGATCGTGCGTTTGCAGGTGCAGCGGCGAACCGAGGAAGTGAAGGCGATGCGGGCCGAGTTGGATGCGCGGCAAGAGCAGGAGCAAGCCGCTGTAGGCCTGCCGTCAGTGTTTGCCGAGGGGGAAACGCTGGGCAAGCGCCGTGAGCAGGTGCTTGCCGATCTGCAGGCGGCACAACAGCGCCGGGCGCGGGCGTCGGCAGCGCTGCGCGAAGAAACGGGGGCCCGTGGTGCGTTCCACGAAGCCGCAGTGCGGCGGCTTGCCGAATATCTGGAGCGCGCTGAGACCACCGTGTTGGAACGTCGCGCGCGGGCAACTGCCGACCCTGCGGACGATGCGTTCGTGGCACGGATCCGGAATGCGACGGCGGAACTGGCGCGCGTTGCGACCGAGGTGCCGGCGCTCGATGCCGAGGCGCGGCGCCTCGATCACATCGCCGATGGCCTCGAAGACCTGCTCTCGCGCTTCCGGCACCATGAGTACGATTCCGGGCGCAGCTACTTCACGATGATCGAACCGCGGGACCTGCTGCGCGGCGTGCAGGAGGGCCAACTGGGCTACGAGGACTTCTGGGACCAGTTGACCCGAAGCCACCGGTTCCGCCAGACGCAGATTGCCACGGGGACCCAGAACACGGCGTCCGTTCTGCAGGGTGTCGGATTTGCGCTGCGCATCGCGGGAGCGGTTGCAGACATCGCGATGAGCAGTGGCCGCAGTCACCGCAGTAGCAGTTCGAGCCGCAGCGGTGGTGGCTTCTCGAGCGGTGGCGGATTCGGTGGCGGTGGAGGCGGCTTCTCGAGCGGCGGCGGAATTGGTGGCGGTGGTGGGTTTACGAGCGGCAAGGGCTTTTGAGGATCCGGAATCTACGGCACGCCGACCACAAACGCGGCGACCATGACGATGGTCCCCACCAACGCTACGACCAGTCCGCTGCGCAGTCGCTTCTTCAGATACAGCAGCAGCCAGAGGCCGGTGACCGAAAGGAGCGTGAGCACGACCGCCGCGGCATCGATGACGAAGGCCCAGACTGGCCCGCAGTCGCGCCCCTTGTGCAAGTCGTCGAGCAGCGCCATGACGGGGCGCCGCGACTCTTCGATGCGGTACTTGCCGGTGGCGCGTTCGATCGTGGCGTCCGCGGAGTAGGCGGGGCCCTTCCATACCACGATGCACTCGTCGTCTTCGACGGCGAACTCGGCGACCTTGCCACGCAGGTGGTGCGCCTCGCGCAGGTTCTCAGCAATGGTGAGTTTGTCGACGTGGGTGGACAGGTCCTTGGTCGCCAGCGTGCCTTCGAGCGTTCGAACGACCGGTTCGCCGGCTTCAAACCAATCGGCGTGGTTGAGCGTGAGGCCGGTCACCGCAAACAGCAGCGTGGCGCAGAGGCCAAACATCGAGCCGTAGATGTGCAACCATCGGATCCACTGCGGCAGCCGGCGCCCACCGGCGGGGCGCGGTGCAGGCGTAGGCGTCATCTCAGCTGCCCTTCTTGCCGACTTTGCCGAAGGTGATCTTGCCCTTGCCGATCTCCTCGTTGTCCTCGAACTCCACGTGGAACGCGGTCTGGCCGAGGTCGATCTCCTTGCGCATGAGCTGGTAGGAGCCGTGCTCGCGCGAAGCCTCGAGAATCACCGTGTAGCGGCCCGGTGCGAGTGCGCGCCCTTCATCATCGGTGCCATCCCAGGTGAGTGTGTAGCTGCCGGCTTTGCGCGTCGCTTGCGATACCAGTTCGATGAGGCGCGGCGTTTCGGCGTTCTGCCGCGACCAGCGGCGCAGTTCGCGCAACCAGCGGCGTTCGTCGCCCCAGAGGCAGAGAGTGCGTGCGGGCGTGCCGGTCAGGTCTTCGATCCAGACCGCGATGTAGGGGCGTTTCCAGCCGCCGCGTCCACGCGCTCCCGAAGTTGCCGGGGCCTTGATCTCAAAGTCCACCTGCAGGGCGAAGTCCTTGGGCCAGTTGCTGTTCGCCTGTGCTGCCTCGGGTGTGGTTTCGACAACGAGCGCGTGCAGGCCTTTGCTCGCGTGCACTTTGCCATCGGCGGTGACCAGCACAGCCTCGGTGCCCGGCATACCCTCGATCAGGCGCAGTCCTTCGGTGGGGCCGAGCACGCAGAGGATCGTCGCCAGGGCGTCCGCCGTTGCCGTGTCCTTGGCGACGACGCTTGCCCCGAGCACGCCATCGCACGGTTTGCCGGTGCGTGGATCGAGGATGTGCGAATGGTGCACGCCGTCGAGATCGAAGCCGCGCGCGTAGCCACCGCTGCTCGCCACCGCGCCGCTGGCCACGCGCAAGGTCATGAGCATGGCGCCGTTTGCGGCGGGGTGGCGCGGGTCGGCCAGGGCGATCGGTGAGGCGGTCTTGCCCAGTCGCGTGTCACCACCGATCTGGAAGCTCACGAGTTCGCAGCCGGGCACGGTCTGCACCTTCTGGCTGGCGAGGTCGACGATGTGGCCCTTGGCGAGCGCGTCGAGCGTGAAGGGCGTCCGTACCGTCAGCTGGCCTTCGGCGAGGGTCCAGGCTGGCTCCTGCAGTGAGGCCGCCGCGGACGCGAGCTCTGCGTCCGCAGGGAACTTGCCGTTCTTGCAGCTTTCCGTCCAAAGGCTCACGAGCTTGGCAATCCCCGGCTCGAACGCGCCCTGCGATGCCGTGCGCCACCTGGCCGCGAGTTGCAGTGCCGTCGTGAGGTCTGCGGAAGGCCGGCCCCCGCCGGCTGCCATGAGGCGCGTGATCTCGCTGCTGGCATCCCACGTGCTGAGCACGGAAGCGAGTCGCGTAACCTCCTCAAATACAGCAGTTTCGGCGCGGTGTGCGGCGGCTTCGTTGGCGGCCTTCAACACCAGCGAACTGCTGCTGCCGAGCACGTCCTCGCGTGCAAATCGGAACTCGTGAAGTCCCTGGGTTGGTTCCTGCGCGCGAGGCTGGGCGCCAAGCCAGAAGGTTGCCGCGAGCAGGCTGCCGAGCAGCGGGAGGGGAAGGACTCGATGCGCGAGGGGCGAAACCATGGACACAGAGGCGAGCGAACGATCTGCCCACAGGTGGCGCCACCGCTAGTCGCGTGTTGGACAAAGTCGTTACGTGTGCGTGCGGCCGGCCGTTTGCGCCGGATGCTCGGCGGCGCGATTCCCCCGGTCTGCCCCGCATGGCAGCATGCGCGGATGAAGCGGTTCCCGTTCGTGCTGATGGCGTGCCTCTGCAGTCTGGCGCCGGACCTCCGTGCGCAAGGCACTTTGGGTGACTACCAGCGCGCGGCGGCCCTGGCGTCGACCTTTCGCCGCGCTGGCGACACGTTCCGCCCGCAATGGCATTGGCTGGATGGCGGCAGCAGTTTGTGGTTTCGGCAGCGCCTGTCGGGTGGTCGCAGCGAGTTTGTGCGCATCGGTCGCGATGGCGTCAAGAAACGCGCCGCCACGCTCGAGGAACTCGGCGTCGCCGATGGTCCGGAGCGATTGGAGGCCAGGCGGGAGTGGGGTCGCAGCGAAGCCTCGACGGAAGCGACGACGATCACGTTCAAGAACGCGCTGCAGCGGACGGTGCGGGTGCTTTGGATCGACACTAGCGGCAAACCATCCTTGTACGGCGAAATCCGCCCGGGGGAGACCCGGGAGCAGCCAACCTACGCGGGGCACGTCTGGGTGTGCGACTTCGCCGCGAACGACCTTGCCGGTGCATTTGTGGCGAGTGGCGCGCCCGGTGTCGCTGTGATCGACGAGGACTCCGTGCAGCGAGCCCGGCCAGCTCCGCGGCCTAGACATGCACGCGTGTTTGTGCGCGACGACAACGTCTATGTGGGGAACGAAGGTGAGGAAGTGCAGCTGTCAAACGACGGCAAGCCCGAAGATCCTTACGCGAGCCCGAGGGCGTGGTCGCCGGACGGCTCCAAGGTGCTTGGGTTTCAGACCGAGCCTGGCGAACCTCACACCATTCACATGGTGGAGTCGATGCCGAAGGGGCAGGTGCAGCCCAAGCTGCATTCCAGGGACTACACAAAGCCCGGCGATCGGATCGCGCGGCCGCGTCCACGCCTTTTTGATGTGAAAGCAAAGCGGCAGATCCCGATCGAGGACGCGCCATTTGCAGATGCGTGGTCGATTGATCGTGTCCACTGGGCGCCCGACGGCTCGGAGGTGTACGTGCTCTTCAACCAGCGTGGGCACCAGTTGCTCCGCGTGCTGGCTATCGATGCCACAACCGGGGCCGTTCGCATCGTGCTCGAAGAGCGCAGTGACACGTTTATCGATCACTCACAGAAAACCGTTTTGTATTGGCTTGATGCGTCGGGCGAGTTTTTGTGGGCGAGCGAGCGCGACGGTTGGAATCACCTGTATCGGGTGAACTGCAAGACGGGTGAGATGGTGCAATTGACGCGCGGCGAGTGGGTCGTGCGGCGCATCGAGCACGTCGACGAGGTCTCGCGCGAAGTGTGGTTTGGCGCGCTGGGCATCCGCGCTGGTCAGGACCCCTACCACGAGCATCTTGCGCGCGTCGGTTTTGATGGGGACGGGCTCGTGACGCTGACGACCGGCGACGGCACCCACGAATGGGTGTTCTCGCCAGATCGTTCGCTGTTTGTCGATCGTTGGTCGCGCGTCGATCAGCCGTGGGTGACCGAACTGCGGCGGGCTCGCGACGGGTCGCAATTGGCAGAACTCGGGCGCGATCGCGCGGAAGGGCTGTTAGCCGCCGGCTTCCGACCACCCGAGCGTTTTGTCGCCAAGGGCCGCGATGGCAAGACGGACATTCACGGCATCCTGATCCTGCCCACCAACCTCGATCCGCATCGCCGCTATCCGATCATCGAAGACATCTACGCGGGGCCGCACGATCACTTCGTGCCGAAGACGTGGGGTCTCGGCTTGCGCCAGCGGGCCATCGCCGAACTCGGGTTCGCGGTCGTGCAGATCGACGGCATGGGGACGAACTGGCGCAGCCGCGCGTTCCACGACGTCTGTTGGCGGAATCTCAAGGACAGCGGTTTTCCGGACCGTATTGCCTGGATCCAGGCACTTGCCGCGCAGCGTCCCGAGCTGGACGCGACGAAGGTCGGCATCTTCGGTGGCAGTGCGGGTGGGCAGAGTGCACTGGCCGCCTTGCTGCATCATGGCGACTTCTACAAGGTCGCCGTGTCCGACTGCGGTTGTCACGACAATCGCATGGACAAGATCTGGTGGAACGAGGCCTGGATGGGGCATCCAGTCGGGCCATGGTATGCGGACAACTCGAACGTCACGCACGCCGGCAAGCTGCAGGGCAAACTGCTGCTGACGGTTGGCGAGCTCGACCAGAACGTCGATCCGGCGTCGACGATGCAGGTGGTCGGGGCCCTTATTGCGGCGGACAAGGACTTCGACTTCGTGATCGTGCCTGGTGCCGGACACGGCATTGGCGAATCTCCCTACCTGGCCCGCCGCCGCCAGGACTTCTTCGTCCGCCATCTGCTCGGGGTCGAACCGCGGCGGTAGGCGCGGCTGGCAGGTGCAAATAGTCTGGCGCTGGTGCGCTATGCTGCGCCCCAGCGCGGCAGGTGCCGCGCGTTCCCGGAGCACCAATGCTGACGACTCTCACAATTGCCTCCTTAGGCATGTTCTCACCCCAGGGGCCACAGTTTGCCCCACCTGTTCGCCTGCAAGCCGCTGGCAAGCCTATCCAGGTGGAAGCACCAGGTTATGCCGCGCCGTGCTGGCACGACTTCGATCGTGATGGCAAGCCGGACCTTGTTGTCGGCCAGTTCGCTGGCGGCAAGATCAAGGTCTATCGCGGCCTCGCCGATGGCAAGTTCGCGGCCGGGGAATGGCTGCTAGCCGAAGGCAAACCTGCCGAAGTCCCCGGCGTTTGGTGATGCACCAGCTCTACTCCACAGTTCGTGGAGTTCAATGGTGATGGTTGCATCGACATCCTCTCGGGCAGCTACTCGCGTCAGGATCAGGATATGGCCGGCTTGTTCCAGGTGCTCTGGGGCAACAAGGACGGCACGTTCCGCAAGCCTGAGGTGCTCAAGGGGACGGATGGTGAGCCGCTCATCATCCAGGTCGGAGATGGCGACGATGCGATGATCGAGAAGATCTGCACGCGCCCGACCCTCGTCGACCTCAATGGCGACGGCAAGCTCGATATCGTGTCGGGCAACTTCCGCGGCACGTTCGCCTTCTTTGCTGGCGAAGGGGATGGCAAGTTCGCGCCGAAGAGCACGTGGCTTCAGCTCGCTGACAAGCCGCTCAGCGTTTCGATGCACAGCGATCCGTTCTTCGTCGACTGGGACGCGGATGGTGACCTGGACCTGCTGTCGGGTACAGCCGAAGGTGGTGTGTTCCTGTTTGAAAACGTCGGCAGCGCCAAGGCGCCAAAGTTCATCCCGCCACAAACGCTGCTCGCGGCGGCGGGCCATGGTGATGCCGGCGAGGATGAGAAGTTCGGCGATGCCCATCTGGTGGGCCCGCAGAGCGGAACTCGCATCTGGGTTGCGGATGTGAATGGCGACGGCAAGCTGGACCTGCTCGTGGGGGATCAGGTGACGCTGCATCATCTCGCCGATGGTGTGGATGCTGCGACCGCCAAGGCGCAGCTTGCGAAGTGGCGCGAAAAGCAGAAGAAGCTCTTCGAGTCGCAGGCCGCAAACCAGACGGACGAGCAGCAGGAGCAGTTCCAGAAGGCGTACGAGGCGCTCGAGGAAGAGCGTACCAAGCTCGTGCGCGACGAGATGACTGGCTTCGTCTGGCTGCTGCTGCAGAAGTAGCCGCAAACGCTCTGCGCCCGGAGTCCTCTGGGGGACCGTCCGATGCGGAGAGCTTCGTCCCGGGGCGCCAAGCCCCGCGGATTCCCGCGCCACGGACGAAGTGCGGCGAGCTGCCGGACTTTGCCTGGCGAGCCCGCGCGCGGGGAGTCATCATCGCGCCTGATGGCGACCATGCGCTGCGTTGTCGTGCGCGAGCACGGCGGGTTCGACAAACTCCGGCTCGAAGAGCGCCCCGTGCCTACGCCGGGTCACGGTCAGGTCCGGTTGCGCATGCACGCGATCGGGCTCAATCACCTCGATACCTGGGTGCGGCGCGGGGTGCCCGGGCACACGTTCCCCTTGCCCCTCATCGCCAGCAGTGATGGTTGTGGCGTGGTCGACGCGTTGGGGCCGGGCGTGGTCGGAATCCGCGAAGGGGACGATGTCGTTGTGCTGCCGGGGTTGTCGTGCGGAGCGTGTGAAGCGTGCCAGACCGGCATGGACCAGCTGTGCCGCAACTACCACATTCTCGGAGAGAGTTGCGATGGCACGAGTGCGGAGTTTGTCTGCCTGCCGGTCGCGAACGTGGCGCCAAAGCCCAAGGGGCTGGCGGTCGCCGAAGCCGCGTCGATCTGCCTCGTCTTCCAGACCGCGTGGCACATGCTCGTGCGCCGCGCGGAGCTGCGCGCTGGCGAGACCGTGCTCGTTCATGCGGGGTTGTCAGGCGTCGGCAGTGCCGCCGTGCAGATCGCGAATGCACTGGGCGCGCAGGTGATTGCGACCGCGGGTGGAGCCGAGAAGTGCGCGAAGGTGAGCGCGCTTGGTGCCCATCATGTGATCGACTACAAGGCGAAGGACTTCGTCAGTGAAGTGCGTGCGCTGACCGGCAAAGCAGGCGTGCAGGTCGTGTTTGAGCACGTCGGTGCCGCGACGTTCGATGGATCGTTGAAGGTGCTGCAACGCGGCGGCCGCGTCGTCACGTGCGGCGCCACCACGGGCGGCGCCGTGCAACTGTCGCTGCACGCGGTGTTCTTCAAGAGCTTGTCGATCCTCGGCTCGACGATGGGCAGCAAGGGCGATCTACGCCAGGTGCTGCGTATGGTCGATCAGGGGCGGTTTCGGCCGGTGCTTGACCGCACGCTGCCGATGGCGCAGGTTGGCGAGGCGCATCGTTTGCTCGAAGCGCGTGAGGCGATGGGCAAGGTTGCCCTGCTGGTCTGAGCGTTTCGCCGCGCGCTACTTCGCCTCAGGAACGCGGAAGCGTTGACCGTTCGGCATCGTGATCAGGCATCCGGGCCAGTGCTTGGCGGCGGCGCGGATGGCATCGGGCGGCAACTTCGTGAGATACAGGTCGAGTTCGCGGAGTTTCAGTCCGGCCAGCAGTGGCAGTGTGTCCTCACGGAGCCGGGTGCACTGCACAAGGCGCAGCGAACGCAGGGCCTGCGAGGCTGCCAGCGGCGCGAGGACGTCGGCCGAGATGCCGAAGTTCTGAGAGAAGTCGAGTTCGGCCAGCACGGGAAGCGTTGCCAGTTGTTCGATCACGCCCTTGTCGATCCAGTTGGCGTGCCCGCCGAGGCTCAGGTGCTCGAGTTGTTTCTGGGCAGCGAGCAGGTCCGCGACGCCGCGTGTGACACGTGGATCCGTCGGCAGGTTTATGCCGCCTTTGCCGCGGGTTCCCGCTTCGCCGCCGAGCCGTAGCGTTGTTAGCGACTTGCCGTCGAGCAGGTCACGTAGGTCGTCGTCGGTGAGCTTGGAGAGCCCCGTGAGTCCCAGGGTCCTGAGTTGGGGCAGCGCAGGAAGTTTGCGGAGGTCTCTGCCGTGGAGCGGCGCGGTGTGGTCGAGAGCCAGCGAGGTGAGGCCGTTCGGCAGTTTCGCGAGTAGCGCGCCCGTGATCTTCGGCAAGCTCGAAAGGTCCAGCGTGCGCAAAGTGACCATCTTCGCCAGCGTGTCGCCCATACCGTCCGTCAGCGACTCGGAACCCCCGAGCAGCAGGGTCTCGAGCTTCAGCTCCGCGAGTGCCGCGATACTCGCGTCGGTGATGCCTATCCCATCTTCCTTGGGGAGGTCCGCTTCGGCTTCATTGCCAAACGAGAATGTCTGGCCGCGGAAACGACCTTGGCAGTCCCGGAGATCGAGATGCGTCAGTTCGTGCAGTTGCCCCAGTGGAGCGATATCTGCAGCAGCCAACGTCGTGCAACCACGAAGTTCGAGGCGACGCAGTCCCGGGATCTTGGCGATGGCAGCGAGCGAGCGGCCATGAAACCTCATGCAGGAAGACAGGGACAGTTCTCGGAGGCTTGGCAATCGCTGCAGGCGATCGATTGCTGTCGACGTGACCCGTGTGTAGGTCAGGTCGAGATGTTCGAGTTGCGGCATCGTCTCGAGCACGGCGAGTCCTGTGCCGGTGACTTCGCCGCAGGACTGCAGGCAGAGCCAACGGAGTTTGGTCAGCTTGCCGAGGCTCGCGAGCCCGGCGTCGGTGATGCGCAGCGAAGCCGCGTAGCCCTGGTCGGAAACGGCCATGCCACTCAGGTCGAGCCGCTCGAGCCCCGGGAACTTCTCAAGTGCAGTGAGGGCGCTGTCGTCGAAGTCGTAGCAGCGCAGGTTCTTGGTATCGCGCGGCAGTGCTTCGAGTTCTTGCCGGTTGTAGACCTCGTGCCACTCGGGTTCACCGTGTGGTGCGGCGGAGTTGGTGGTGGAGGGGGCTTCGCGGAGCATGGCCACGCCGAACGCAGCGACGCTGGCGAGCAGGATCACGGCGGCTGCGATCCATGGTTGGTGCCGGTGGGCGTGGGCTCGATGGGGGCTGCGTGCTTGGGCCGCGGAGATGCCGCCGAGAGCTTCGCCCAGCAGCCAGTCCAGTTGGCGTTCTTTGGCGATCGTCGTAGCCGTAGTCATGTGGTTCTCCGTTCGATGCAGGCGCGCAGCGCCTGGCGTGCGCGCTGCGCAAGGGTCTTGGTGCCGTTCAGTTTCTGGCCCAGCTGCGCGGCGATGTCGTGCCAGCCGAGGCCGTCGCGGTAGTGCATTTCGAGGGCCTGCCGGGCGCGTGGTTGCAGCAGTTGCACACAGTGGCGAAGTTGGTCGAGCAGGTCTTCGCCAGCGTTCGGCTCCATCGTTGTGCTCCAGAGTTCGTCGACGGCGAGGGCCACTTCCCGTTCGCGTCGACGTCGCCACCAGCGGCGTGTGCGCAGCCAGTGGTTGCGGGCGATGCCGCGCAGGAAGGGGCCCGCACGCTCGCCTGGCGGGCGTTCGGCAACGCAGCCGGCCAGCAGGGTCTCTTGACTGAGATCGTCCGCCTCGTCGGCGCTGGCCCCCAGCAAACGCAGGTAGCGCCAGACCGCGCAGCGGTGCTCCTCGACCCAGCTCGATGAAGCGGGCGGCAGCACGGGCGGCGTGGCAGATTGCGTGGGCGGCACGGACACAGAGTCACCTGAGGCCGCCGATGCTATTCACGAAATCGTGCCGTTGGGGCTCAGCGGCGGTCGAGTTCGTCTGCCGTGAGGTGGCGGGCCGGTTTCAGGAACGGGTGCTCGGGGTCGGGGTGCGTATCGGGCACAGGAACCACACCGCGGAGCAGGTCCTTCTCGATCTGCTGCGTGAGCCCCGCAAAGACCAGCCAGGCGTGTAGCCGCGAGCCCAATTCGGTGTTGTGCACGGCATCCACATAGAGCAACGGATCGCGCGGCAGTTGCGCCGCGAGATCGAAGAAAGGCACCGAGCGCGCTTTGGCCCAGTTCGCAAAGAACCGATTCTGCAGGTCCGTCAGTCGGCGGACCATCTCATAGCGCAGTGGCCAGAAGCGGCCATTGAGGTGCGCAAAGGCGCTGTGGCCTTCGGCGAGATCGAGGCGTAGGTCGTCGGCGATCAGCCAGCAGAACGAGCAGAGCACGAGCTGCGCGTTCGCGGCGGCGCAGAGTTTCTGGATGGCGTCGAGGTCCGTGAGGATCGGCCCGAGTTGCATCACTTCGCTGGCTCGCGTGATGTCCGGACCAAACTCATCGAGGCCGGCGGGCAGCGAAAGTTGCTGTGCGGGCTTGTTTGGTTCGGCGACGTCGCTGCCAGCACCCAGCAAGGACAGCATGCGCTTTGTGTTGACGGAGTGTTGGCGCAGGGTTGCGAGGGGCTTGCTCGTTGTCGCGAAGAGGGCTGGGAGTTCGGTGGCAACCGTTGGTGGTGGAGTTGCGGCCGTGAACTCGCCTTGCACTTGGACGTGCCTCAGCATTTCGGTGAGTCCACATTGGTTGGCGCCCTCGTAGTAGATGACGTAGTCGACGGCGAACGGCAGCACCTCGTATTGCACGATTGCGCGCAGGTCGTTCGATTGCAGCGCTTCGCGGCCGGCGTTGATGACTTCAAAATGCAGGTCGAGGCCCTTCTCGGCGGCCCAGAGGTCTAGCCAGTGCGGCAGCAGTTCGGGGTAGCTGAAGGTGAAGTGATGCGAGTCGACGGTGGTGGAAGCACCGACGCACGCGATGCGGATCGTGCGAGCAGGTTTGTCGACGGTGAGATCCGGGCTGCGGAAGCCAAATCTGTTGGTCGACAACCCGTCGGGCAACGTCGTCGACGGGGGATAGCGGAAGCGGGGATTGGGGCCGCCGTCGGGCGTGCGGAACACAAAGAACTCACGCGGCGCATCGGGTCCGGCGATGTGCGTGAGGCCTGTTCCCGGCTGCCAGAGGGCGCGCAGCAGCGTTTCGTTGAGTTCGCAGAGGAACATCAGCTGTGGCACCTTCTGCCAATTGGCGAGCATCGCGGGCGGCACCGGGTGCTTTGGCAGGGGCGGTGGTGAAGAGGACAACCAATTACGATTGAGCCCGGTGCTCAGGGTTGCCGCGCGGTCGAGGACCTGATTGCGCAGGGCGTCGAGCGGGTCCTTGCGCAGGAGGTCGGCGATGCCAAGACCGAAGATCACGAGTCCAAAACACGCCGTGGCCAGACCGAGCGCAGTGCGCTGGGCGGGGCCGCGCTCGGCTTCTGCCGAGCCGATGACCGAGACGCCGTGCAGCACGTTCGTGGCGGGTTCTGGTGCGTCGGTCATGATCAGAACTGGAAGTAGAGGAATGGGATGTTCTCAGGCGTCGCGCGCAGATGGAGCGCTGCCAGCACGAAGAACACCTGCAGCGCGAGCACGAACGTTGGGTGAGCGCGGGCCACGGCGCGTTGGCTCGTCGGCATCGTCCAGGCGACCAGCGCCGCGATGCCGAGTTCGACCCACGGGGCGCTCTCGAGCAGGCTCTGAGTTGCGCCCGCGGTCTGGCCGAGGCCGAGCATGCTGCCTGCATAGGTCACGGCATGGCCGAGGTCGCGCGCCCGGAACAGCACCCAGCCGAACATCACGATGACGAACGTGATCCCGATGCGCACGAATCCAGGCAGGGGCCCATACCAGGGCCGTTTGCCAGCGAGGCGTTCGAGGACCAGCCAGCCGCCTTGGTATCCACCCCAAGCGAGGAAGTTCCACGATGCCCCGTGCCACAACCCGCCGAGCAACATCGTCACCATGAGGTTGATGTAGGTGCGCACCGTGCCAAGGCGATTGCCGCCAAGTGACACATACAGATAGTCGCGCAACCAGGTGGATAGTGAGATATGCCAGCGTCGCCAGAAGTCCGTGATGCTCTGGCTGCGATAGGGCGCGTCGAAGTTGATCGGGAAGTGGAAGCCCAGCATGAGGCCGAGCCCGATCGCCATGTCGCTGTAGCCCGAGAAGTCGAAGTAGATCTGGAAGGTGTAGGCCGCAATGCCGAGCCAGGAGTCGGCGGCGCCGAGATTGCCGGCATCGGGCAGCGAGAACGCGCGATCGGCGGTGGGGGCCAGCGCATCGGCGAGCAGCAGCTTCTTCACCATGCCGACCTGGAAGAACAGGATGCCGCGGTGCACCTTCGCCCAGCTGTGCACGCGGTGCTGCAATTCGTGTTCGACAACCGAATAGCGCACAATGGGGCCCGCGACGAGCTGCGGGAACATCGACACATAACACAGGAAGTCGACGAAGCGCGCGGCGGTCTTCACCTCGCCGCGATACACGTCGATTGTGTAACTCATCGTCTGGAACGTGTAGAACGAGATGCCGACGGGCAGTACGACGTCCACCCACGCGAAGTCGCCCGCAAACCCGAGGCTGTGCAGCAGCGCGCGGAACGTCTGCACCCCAAAGTTCGCATACTTGAACCAGCCGAGCAGGGAGAGGTTGGCGACGATGGATACCACGAGCCATCGCCGGCCGTTGCCGACGCCCGCCTGGCGGTCCCCTTCGATGCGTTGGGCGAGCCAGTAATCCACGGCGCTGCTCGCAAACAACAACACGACGAACGCAGGCTTCCACCAGCCGTAGAACACGAAGCTGCCCGCGGCGATCAGCAGCGACTTCCCGGCCCGTGGGCACAGCAGGTACAGCAGCAGGAACGCTGGTAGGAACGTGTAAAGGAAGATGCTGCTGGTGAAGACCATCGGGCGGGCAGGCGGGTCGCTCGCGACCTCGTCCGGGCAGGAGACTCGGCGGGCAGGGGCAACGCAAGCCGTGTGGTCCCGATCTGATAGGTGCACGCGCCAACGGTCCGGTGGCACCGGTGTTTCCGGCGGCAAGCGGCGGCCCCGGCAACGCCTCATGCCCGGTTGTCCGTTCCTTCACGGTCCTGGCCGATTCTGCGGGGGTTATGAGGTCTGATCCGAGGTCTGTGTTCCTGTACGTCGACGACGGCTATCCGGAGTCGAGTGACTACGACTGCAACTACGTGGCGCTCGATCAGCGGCATCCCGGTGGCCTGCTGCGGGCCCTGCTCCGCTTGCCGCCGATGCGGACCCGCAATGAGGTTCGTATGCCGGGGGCGGCGCGCACCGAGGGTGCGCAACAGTCCGCGTAGTTGCTAGCGCAGGGGTATCGCAGTGGCGCCGGACGGGGGGCGCTCCGTAGCCTTCCGGAATGGCACCTCGCAGTCCGAAAAGTCTCCTCCTTGCCTTCGTGATCGTCTCGCCGCTGCTCTTTGCCGGCTGCGCCATGATGTCGCAGCCGCCCAAGCTCTGGAACGGCCAGGACCTCACCGGGTGGCACGTCGATGTTCCGGCGGCGGACAATGGTGCGCAGGTGGCGCCCTCGTTTGAAGTGAAGGACGGTCTGTTGATCAGCAATGGCACGCCCGAAGGTCACCTGATCAGCGACGCGTCGTATCGCGACTACCGCCTCACGGTCGAATGGCGCTGGCCTGGCGAGCCCGGCAACTGTGGTGTGCTCGTGCACGCGTCGGTGCCGCGTCGCCTCTATGCGATGTTCCCGCAGTCGATCGAATGCCAGATGCACGTCAACAACGCGGGCGACTTCTGGTGCATCGGCGAGGACATCACGGTCGCCGACATGGAGAAGTACCGTGGCCCGAAGGAGAAGTGGGGCGTCGACGGCAATCTTGCGCGTCGCATCAAGAACCTCACCGATGGCAGCGAGAAGCCACTCGGCGAATGGAACCAGATGGTCATCGAGTGCCGCGGCAACGAGATCCAGATCTGGGTCAATGGCGACATGGTCAACCACGGCACCAATTGCACGGCGGATCACGGCCAGATCGCGATCCAGGCCGAAGGGGCGCGCTGCGAGTTCCGCAGGGTCGAACTCGAACCGCTGCAGAAGTAGCGCACGCGCCTCAGCGGCCGCGCGTCCTACCCTCGTCGGCGGCGAAGCGCGCTTCGGCCGCTGCGATCTCGCGCACGCGCGTGCACATCAGGTCGCACAGCACGAACGTACGTTCGTCGGCGAGGGCGTAGACGACGGCGACGCCTTCTTTGCGGCGGGTGACCCAGCCCGTCTGGTGCAGCTGCCCGAGGTGCTTGCTGACGTTGGCGAGCGAAAGGCCCGAGGCCGTGACGAGTTCGCCGACGGTGTTTTCGCCCGCGAATAGCAGGTTCATGAGCTTGAGGCGCGATGGTTCGCCGAGTGCGCGGAACTGTTCCGCGACTCGTTCGAGCATCGCCGCAGTCATCGGTTCGTGGTCGCTCACGGCATTCTCACTGGTCGCCAAGTTTGGCCGGAAGATCGCTGCGCGCAGCCCATTCGGTCCACGAGCCGTTGTACCAGCGGACCTTGTCATAACCGAGCAGGTAGCGCAGCACGAAGTACGACTCGGAGGCGGTGTGGCCGGTTCGGCAGTGCACGACGACCGGGTCGCTCTTCTGCAGGCCGAGTGCGGCGTATTCCTGTTCGAGGTCCTTGCGGTCGCGGAACCACTGGCCGTCTTCGGTGCGCGTGAGGTCCTTCTGGTACGGTCGGTTCTTCGCGCCCGGGATGTGGCCTGGCCGCGCTTCCGTCGACTTGTCGCCGCGAAAGAACTCGGGTGGGCGGACATCGAGCACCTTCGTACTGCCATCCTGCACGGCCTTCGCGAGGTCGTCGATCGTAATGGCGAAGTCGTCGACGGGCGGGCGCGCCGTCATCGGCGCCGGTTTCGGCGGGGTCACCACCGAAGTCAGCGGTCGCTTCTCGGTGGCCCAGCGCAGGATGCCACCTTCGAGGATTGCGAAGGCACGGTGCCCCGTGCGAAGTAGCGCTACGGCAGCCATCGTGGCGTCCTGCATCTTCTCGTCCGCATAGATCACGACGGGCGTGTCATTGCCGACGCCGAGTTCGCCAAACTGGCGGGCGACTTCGTCGGGGGGCAGGAAGAACAGGTCGCGATCACCCTGCTTGATGCGCATCTTGGCGAGGTCGAGCCGCACTGCCCCCGGCACGTGCAGGGCGGCGAATTCCGCCGCGCTGGGGCGAACGTCGAGTACGGCCACCTTGCCGAGCCGGTCGTGCAGCCACTTCGGTGAGACCACGGTTGGCGCCGTGAGTTGCGCGGGATCGGTCGCCCACGACGCGAGTTGGTTGGGGCGATTGTCGCCGAGGAAGAATGCGCGTCGCAGCGCGAACGTCGGGAGCTCCGCCTTGCTGCTCGCTTTGCTGGCGCCGTCGCGCAGGGAGGGCGGCGTGAGCACGAGTGACTTGAAGTCATCGAGTCCACCATCGAGCACCTTCACGTGCTGGTGGCCTTGGCGCCGCAGCTCAAGCCAGGCCTGGGCCGGGTGC
>JADZDL010000280.1 GCA_020851075.1 Planctomycetota bacterium
CGCCATTCTGCATGGCATGCCGTTCTTCGCCCAGACGGCCAGCCTGACGCGCGGCAACGCGCTCGGATTGGTGACGAGTGATGCAGTGGCGGGACGGATTCGGTGACGGGTCAGGCGATGGAACCGTGCAGCCGCGTACGTTCCCGCAGCCAGAGGCTGTAGATCCCGGTACCCATCACGAAGAGCAGCAGCAGGAGGCGCGCGCGCGAGTCGGTGGTCTCGGGGGGCAGCGGGGGAGCCGGGGAGATGCGACTTGGCAGCGTGGCTGGGTCGATGCGCCGCAGGTCGGGGCTCGTGCTCCTGGCGAGGGCGGCCAAGGTGCGCTGGCGGGCGGCTGGCGAAGTGTCGATCCAGAGTGCGCGCAGGGCGTCGATGGCGGCCAGCGTTGCCAGGGGCATCGCGGGGCTCGCGGCGGCGATGATGCGCGGCAGTTCGTCGGTGGCGCGGCGTTGGACCAGCGTGTCGATGGCCTGCAGGCGCAGTTCGTCGTCGGCGAGCAGGAGGGCACGCAGTGTGCGGGTGGCCTCGGTTTGGTTGCCGAGCAGCAGTTGCCGGGTTGCTTCGCCGCGGTCGCCGTCGCGGGCACTGAAGGCGCGCAGTGGCAACGCGGTGAAAGGGGTCGGCGAGTCTTGGGCGAGGCGGGCGATCAGGAGCGCGGGAAGCAGCAGGCCACCGTCGCTGCGGGCGCGGATGCGCAGATGGTGTTCGGTGCGCCAGGCGACGAAGGTGAGTTCGCCGCAGAGGGCAGCGAGGCGTGCGAGTTCGGCGCGTTGGTCGCCGTCGATGCGCGGGCCGGCAAGATGGCCCGCGAGCACGGCGATGTCGATCGTGCGCGGCAGGTCGAGGTCCGAGGCCTGCAGTTCGTGCAGCAGGCGTGTATAGGCGAGGGGTGGTTGCAGCGAGAGGGGCACAAACCAGTCCTCGGTGCCGTCGTCGGTGAGGGCGAAGACGAGTTCGGGGCCGTTGCCAAAGTGCAGTGAGCCGGCGGCCAGAGTGCGTGGTGGCAGCGGCAGCTCGGCGGTGGTCAGCTGCAGGCCGCGTGGCGACAGTTCGAGCAGCAGGGGCGTGTCGGCGGTGGCGCCGGCAGGCCACTCGGCGCGGTGCGGCAGGAAATCGTCGCACAAGCGCGCGATGGCGCAGGGCTGCGCGTTTGCCGCCCCCTTGCGAAAGGCGACGCGGATCGTCGGCTCGTCCTGGCCGGCGAGGGGGCCACACCAGGTGCTGAGCGCCGCGGCGAGCGCGGCGGCACTGCGGAACGTGCGGCGTCGCGCCATCTCAGGCTCGCTGCGGGTCGGCGTCGTTGTCGCCGTCGGCCGGGGCCCAGGCATCGTCGGGGTCGCTGCCGTCGGCGTTGGCCATCGCGTGCACGAACGAGTTCTCGCCGTCCGCGTCGGTTGGTTCCTCGGCCAGTTCTTCTTCCGTGGTTTCCGCCGCCAGGGCGTCGGCGGCGTCCGCCGCGGCAGCAGCTTCCTCTTCGAGCTCTTCGAGATACTCGTCAGACGGCGCCACGAGGTCGGTGACCACTGGCACGTCGTTGGCGAGTAGTTCGCGGCGACGTCGGCGCCACATCGAGAAGACGACGAAGGTGCAGAGTACGAAGAGACCACCAAAACCGGCGGTCACATACTGTTGGTTCTGCGACATCGCCGCCCAGCGATGCTGGAGTTGTTGCAGGATGTCGGTGGGTGCTGCGTCGTTGGTTGCCGCGGCCTCGCCGTGTTGCTGCTTGCGAACGCGCGCGATGGCGACTTCGACCAGGGGGCGCAGCTCGGGCCCTTCCGTTGCGAGTCGACCTTCGAGGGCCGCCACGGCGGTTGGATCCGCTAGGTCGGCGAGGCGTTCGATGGCGTAGCGACGCAGGCCACTTTCACGATGGCCGAGAACGGCCACGAGCAGCAGAGCCTCGTCCTTGGGCGCGAGTTTGGCAGAGAGGTTCTGGAAGTAGAACGTGAGGGCCGGCCCGGTGCCGGGTGCCTTGGAGAGGTCGATTGCCGTAGCAGCCGTCAGCAGGTGCTCGGTGGCCTCCATGTCGTTCAGCGCCAGGATCGCCGACTGCAGGTCGAGGGTCGCCGCGGGGGTGCTGGCTGGAGGGCCGTTCTTGCTGCGATCGAGCAGCGCAAGCAGCGGCGCGGCGCCGGCAGGATTACGCAGGCGGCCGAGGATCTGGGCGGCGACGGAGCGCACGCGCAGGTCTTCGTCATCGAGGCCAGCAATTGCGGTTGCGGCCGAGGTCGGGTTGGCATGACGTAGGAGCGCGCTCATCGCCTGCAGGCGCGTCTCGGCGGCAGGTGCCGTCTTCGCGAGTTCGTGCAGCAGCTCAAGAGCGCGCGCGTCCTTCCGCTTGCCGAGCAGCCACGTGGCGCGGGTGACGACGGCGGTGTTCTTCGACTGGGTCAGGTTGGCGAGCTGCTCGAGGTCGATCGTCGTGATCGCCAGCTCGGCAGCCTTGAGGGCCGTGACTTCGGTCGGATCGGCCGAAGCCGCCGGCGCGGTGGTGGTATGAGCATCCCCTGGCGGCGCCTGACTGGCGGCCACCGGAGCGGGAGATGCGGCGTTGCCCTGCGGAGCAGGTTGTTGCGGCATCAACAGAGGCAGAAGGCAGAGTTCGAGCAGGCCCATCGGAATCCTCGTCTGGAGCATGTGCTCATCGGCCGTCGGGCCGGGTGACTACACATGTTCCGGGATCAAGCTGAGACAGGTCGGCGTTCGATAGCCCTTCTGCCCATGAGGAGTGATGTGCAGAAGCCGGAGGAACAGGTGCGTCCAGCCGTGATGCTGGGCACGTCCCTGTGGTCCCAGGTGCTGCGCATCCTGGTGCTGTCTTCGGGGCTGTTTGTGGGGTCGTGGTCGCTCGGTGTGCATGCGCCGCAGGCTGGTTTGCTGGCTGTTGCCGCGGGCCTGGCGATGTGCTTCGAACGCATGTCGACGCGGCGCGAGGTTTCGTTGGCTCTGCAGCTGCACAGTCGCGCTGCGAATCGCGAAGGCAAGCGCGATGCCGAAGCGCACCTGATGTCGCTGGAGATGGCGTATGAACGTTCACGTTCGGTGCTCGAAGCGCTGCGCGAAGGGGTGCTCGTCGTCGATGGTGGTGGTGAGATCGTCATGGCCAATCCGGCGGCGCGCCGCGCCTTGAAGGTGCCTGGGCAGGATCCGGAGGGGCGCGTGCTCTGGGATGTGTTGCCGCAGGAGATGGCGGCGCGTGCGCGCGATGCCTGGACGGCGCTGCGCGATTGCGAAGCGGATGGGCCCGAGACGATCCCGCAGATCCGCTATTCGGCGATTCCGTGCCGCGACAGTGTCTATGACCTCACGGCCGTCGAAGCGACTTCCTCGCGCACGGGGCAGGACTTTGGCAGCGTGTTCCTGCTGGTGGACAGCACTCGCAGTCACGAACTGCAACGGTTGAAGGATCGTTTCCTGTCCAGTGTCTCGCATGAACTGCGCACGCCACTGACCAACATCTGCGCCTACTCGGAGATCCTGCGCTCGATGTTGCCCGGCGAGTGTGATGAGTGGCCGGAGTTCGTGCGTGTGATCCACGAGGAAGGGCTGCAACTGAGCCATCTCGTCGACGGCATGTTCGACTTCCTGCAGCTCGAGAGGGGTGAAGCCATGTTCCGCAATGAGGAACTGGACGGTGCTGGCGTCGTGCGCGGGGTGGTGCGCAAGTTTGAATCGGCGGCAGCGGAGCGACGCATCACGATCGAGTTCGTCGAGAGTGAGTGCGCGCCAAAGCTCGTCGCCGACCGTGCGCGGTTGGAACAGGTCGTGCGCCACCTCGTCGACAACGCGGTCAAGTTCACGCCGCCGCTTGGCAGCGTGCGGGTGACCATGGGTTGTCGCGATGAGGGCTGGGAACTGCGCATCGAGGATTCGGGGCCCGGCGTGCCACCGAGCGAGCGCAAGGTGGTGTTCGAGAAGTTCCACCAGCTGCGGGATCACCTGACCGACAAACCCAGTGGCACGGGGCTTGGCCTCGCCACGAGTCGCGCGATCGTCAGTCGTTTTGGAGGCCTGATCTGGTGCGAGGACTCGCCGCTCGGTGGGGCCGCCTTCGTGGTGCTGCTGCCGGCGGTCGGGCAACCGCGCCTGGCCGGAGCGGGCGCCGGTGGTGGGGGCGGGTTCTAAGCGTCGGCAGGCCTGACGGCTTGCACCGGTGGCATGATCAGTGCCAGGGACGTGGCCTAGGAACCTTGCATTTGCGAGCGAACCGCATAGAAATGTGCGGCCATGGTCACCTACCGACTCGGGCAAGCCGCCCGCATCCTCGGCGTCAGTGTCGACACCGTGCGTCGCCTTGCGGACAGCGGCAAGTTGCCGACGACGCGTTCGCGGGGCCAGCAGCGGCTCGTCGAAGGGGCGCAGTTGGCTCGACTCGCGGTGACGTTGGATCCCGGCGAGGAGAATGGTGAGGCCACGGCAGTGTCCTCGGCGCGCAATCACATGCTCGGCATCGTGACGCGCGTCGTGCGCGACAAGGTCGCTGCCCAGGTGGAGCTGCGTTGTGGGCCGTTCCGTATGGTGTCCCTGGTGACGCGCGAGTCCGTCGATGCACTCGGACTCAAGCCCGGGGTCATGGCGTACGCAGTCGTGAAGGCGACCAACGTAGTCGTCGAACTTGCCGCGGAAGGGCGTCCTGGCAATCCAGCGGTGGAATGAAGATGAAGAAGCTCGTGATTGCCGTTGGGGTCTTGGCAGGTCTGGTCGCCTGCGGTGGATCGGCAGCGACTGCGCCAGGGCCTGCGACGCGCGTATTTGCCGCGGCTTCGTTGACCGCGCCGTTCGAAGAGCTCGCGCGCCGATTCGAAGCAGCGCATGCGGGTTCGCGCATCCAACTGCAGTTTGCGGGCACGCCAACCCTCGTGCTGCAGATTCGCGAAGGGGCCGAAGCGGACGTGTTCGCGTCCGCCGACCTGCCCAACATGCAGAAGGTCGTGGATGCGAAGGCAACTGCCGCGGCGCCGCAGCCGTTTGCGAGCAATCGCCTCACGATCGTGGTCGCGAAGGGCAATCCCAAGCACGTGGTGGGCCTCGCGGATCTGACGCGCGCCGATCTCAAGGTGGCGCTGTGTGGTCCGGAAGTGCCTGCCGGCAAATATGCGCGGCAAGCGCTCGCGAAGGCCAACGTAGAGGTCCGTTCGGTCTCGGACGAACCGAGCGTGAAGGCACTGGCCAGCAAGATCGAACTCGGCGAGGTCGATGCGGGCATCGTTTATGTCACGGATGCAACAAGCGCCGCGGCCCGACTCGATGCGGTGTCGATTCCCGAATCGCAGAACGTCATCGCCACCTACCCGATCGCCGTGCTAGTCAAGAGCCGGACGCCGGCCGTGGCCGCGCAGTTCGTCGAATACGTGCGTTCACCGGCCGGGCAGGCGGTGCTTTCGCAGTTCGGGTTTGGTGCGCCGTGAACGACGCCGTTCCGCGGCATCTGCGTGTCCCGCTAGCGCTGTTGACAGCAGTGGCCGTGGCGCTGTTCCTGTTGCCGTTGCTCGGCATCGTTTGCAGTGCACCGTGGTCGAAGCTCTGGACGCAATTGCGGTCCGGTGCGGTGCACGACGCGTTGGGGCTATCGCTGATCAGTTCGTTTGGCGCCGTGTCGATTGCGTTGGTGTTCGGATTGCCGCTCGCACTGTGGCTGGCGCGCGGCAGGTCCTGGTTGCGAACCGTGGTGCGTGTGCTCGTTACCTTGCCGATCGTGCTGCCGCCGATCGTGGCGGGCATTGCGCTGTTGCTCGCATTTGGGCGCAACGGTCTCGTCGGTGCGCCCATCGAACGCTGGTTTGGTTGGTCGCTGCCCTTCACGACCGCGGCCACCGTCGTCGCCGCGGCCTACATGGGCTTGCCGTTCTTCGTGCTGAGTGCCGAAGCGGGGCTGCGTTCGTTCGATGCACGCTACGCAGCAGCAGCCGCGACGCTGGGGGCAGGGCCGTGGCGGCGGTTTCGCACGATCACGCTGCCGATGATCCAGCCCTCGCTGCGCGCGGGCTTGTTGCTGTGCTGGGCGCGCGCGCTCGGCGAGTTCTGTGCAACACAGATGTTCGCCGGCAATCTGGCGGGCGAAACGCGAACGCTGCCGTTGGCCTGTTCGGTGGCGATGGAGGTCGACCCTGAGCTCGCGATCGGTTTGAGCCTGATCCTCGCGGTTGTCTCCGCCGTCGTGCTCACGCTGCTGCGGCAAGGATGGTCGCCGCAACGATGAGCCTCCAGCTGCAGTTTGGGCTCACGCGCGGCTCGTTGTCGCTCGATCTGGCGCTCGACGTCGCGGACGGCGAGACGCTGGCGCTCGTCGGACCGAATGGGGCGGGCAAGTCGAGTTGCCTGTTGGCCATCGCTGGTCTGTTGCGGATCGATCGTGGCCATATCGCGTTCGGCGACGAACGGCTCGATGACGGCACGCAGGGCGCGTTCGTGCCGCCGGAACGCCGCGGCGTCGGGTTCTTGTTTCAAGACCACCTGTTGTTCCCGCATCGGACCGTCGAGGACAACGTGGCCTACGGGCTGCGGGCGCGTGGGCATTCACGGCGCGAGGCGAACGAACAGGCGCAGCGCTGGTTGGCGCGCGTTGGCCTCAGCGATCGCGGCGGAGTGCTGCCGCGGGAACTGTCCGGTGGGCAAGCGCAGCGGGTGGCGCTCGCGCGCGCGCTTGCGTCCGAGCCACGCGTGCTGCTGCTCGACGAACCGCTCGCGGCGGTCGACGTCTCGGCGCGCCAGAGTCTGCGGCGCGTGCTGCGCGAGCATCTGCGGTCTTTTGCGGGGCCGCGCTTGTTGGTGACCCATGACGCGACGGACGCGTTCGCGCTGGCCGATCGCATCGCGGTGCTCGAGGCGGGCCGAATCGTGCAGGTCGGTAGTGCGGCGGAGATCGGAAGTCGGCCGAAGTCGCGTTATGTCGCCGATCTCGTCGGCCTCAACTGCTTCCGAGGCACCTTGCACGATGGACGGCTCACGCTTGGCAGCGGGGCACACCTTGTCGTTGTGTCGAGTCACGAAGGCACGGCGCTGGCGACGGCGCACCCGCGCGCCGTGGCGCTGTTCCTCGAGCGGCCGCTGGGTTCGCCGCGAAACTGCTGGCAGGCCGAAGTGCTCGCCGTCGAAGGCGCGCAAGGCAGCGTGCGCATTCAGCTCGGTGGCGAGATTCCCGTGGTGGCCGAGGTTACGGAAGGTTCCGTCGAAGGCCTCGGTTTGCAGGTCGGCACGCGGGTCTGGGTCGCGATCAAGGCGACCGAGATTCGGGTCGAGCCGGAGTAGGTCGAGCCGGAGTAGAAGGCCGATCTAGCGCATCCACGGTGGCCGCTTAGGGCCTTTTGCGGCCGGCGCCACGGATGGCAGCTTGCGCTGCGGTTGGCTGCGCGCTGCGACCTTGCCCGTGATCGCGCCGAGCACGAGGTCGAGCACGTCGGTGGCCTGGTAGATGCGCCCGCGGCCCATCGGCGGCAGCATGAGGTGCGTTTTGCCGGCTTCGACCGGGCGCACGTCCGCGAAACAGTCGAGCCAGCTGCCACCGAGGGGCACGCCGGGGGGATGGCGCACGACGATGCGGTCCTGCTCGACCCACTGCACGCCGAGCACACCGAGGCCCATGAGCCCGTGTTTGAGGCGGAAGACGCGCAGCAGGTTGCGCACCGGTTGCGGCAGCTTGCCGTAACGATCGCGCAGTTCGGCTTCGAGGGCGGCGAGGTGTTCGTCGTCGATCGCTTCGTCCATCTCGCGCAGCAGTTCGAGGCGCTGGCGCGGGTCGGTGAGGAAGTCCATCGGCAGGAAGGCCTGCAAGCGCAGGTCGACGTCGACTTCGGCGATGTGTGCGTGCACGGGGCGCTGTTCCTTCGCGGAGTCCACGGCCGAACGCAGCAGCTGGCAGTACATGTCGTAACCGACGGCGGCGATGTGGCCCGATTGCTGTGGGCCGAGCAGGTTGCCGGCGCCGCGGATTTCGAGGTCCTTCATCGCGATCGCAAAACCGGCGCCCAGGTGCGAGAACTCTTCGAGCGCCTTCAAACGCGCGCGCGCTTCGAGGCCGGGTGGCGTGTCGCGATCGAGCAGCAACAGGCAGTAGGCCTTGGCGTCGCTGCGGCCGACGCGCCCGCGCAGCTGGTGCAGTTCGGCGAGGCCGAAGTGGTCGGCCTTGTCGATGAGGATCGTATTGGCGCGCGCGATATCGAGGCCGTTTTCGACGATGGTCGTGCTGACCAGGATGTCGAACTCGCCGCGCACGAACGCGCGCACGGTCTTCTCGATCTCGGTCTCCGACATCTGGCCGTGGCCGATCGCGATGCGCGCACCGGGAGCGAGGCTGCGCAGGCGGTTGGCGAGTGGCTCGAGTTCGTCGATGCGGTTGTGCAGCACGAATACCTGGCCGCCGCGGGAGAGTTCGCGCAGCACGGCTTCCTGCAGCACGTGGTCGTCGCGGAACAGCACGCGCGTCTCGACGTCCTGGCGACCTGGCGGCGGATTGTCGAGCGTGCTGATGCCGCGAATGCCGAGCAGCGACGCGTGCAGCGTGCGCGGGATCGGCGTTGCCGACAGCGTCAGCACGTCGACTTCGGCGCGCAGCTGTTTGAGGCGCTCCTTCTGGCGCACGCCAAAACGCTGCTCTTCGTCGATGATGACGAGGGCCAGGTTGTGGAACTCGATGTCCTTGCCGAGGATCTGGTGCGTGCCGACGACGATGTCGACGGTGCCCGCGCGCAGCCCTTCTTCGATCACACGGCGCTGGGCGCCCGTGCGATAACGCGACAGCATTTCGACGCGCAGGCCGAAGGGTTCGCAGCGCTTCTGGAAGGTCTTGGCGTGTTGTTCGGCGAGGATCGTGGTCGGCGCCAACACGGCGACCTGACGGCCCTGGATGGCGACGCGGAAGGCGCTGCGCAACGCGATCTCGGTCTTGCCAAAGCCGACGTCGCCGCAGAGCAGGCGATCCATCGGCGCGGGCTTTTCGAGATCGGCCTGGATCTCCGACCAGGCGCGCGCCTGATCGACGGTGTCGCGGAACGGGAACGTGTCGAGGAAGTCGCGTTCGAGCGGTTCGGGCGGGTAGGGCGGACGCTGCACGAGCGCACGCTTGCTCTGCACTTCGAGCAGTTCCGCGGCGAGGTCGAACAGCGCTTCTTCGACCTGTTCCTTGCGGCGTTGAAACCCCTTGCCGCCGAGCTTGTCGAGTGGCGCTTTGCCGCCGCTGCCGACGTACTTCTGGACGAGGTGGATCTTGCTCGCGGGCACGAGCAGTTTGACTTCGTCCTGGAAACACAGGCGCAGGTGCTCTTCGGTGCCATCGCCGCGGTGCACGAGCTCGGTGCCTTCAAAACGCGCGATGCCGTGCACGGCGTGCACGACGAGGTCCTTGGGCCCGAGCTCGAAGAAACTCTGGATCGCGCGGCTTGGCACCGCTACCCGTTCGCGCACACGCGCCTGCTGCGGCACGCCCGCGAACTCGACGTTCGACAGCGCGGTGGTCTGCAGGTCCGGAATGCGGAAACCGCGGCTGATGCCGCCGAGCAGCAGTTCGACCTGCTCGGCGCGCAGGTCGAGGCCCTTGTGTGCGAAGATCTCGAGCAGGCGCGCGCGTTCGTCCTCGCTGCGGCAGAACAGCAGCACGCGCCCTTGCAGGCCGCGCACGCTGCGCAAACGGCCAGCGGGGTCCATCTCGCCGGAGCCCACCGCGGAACCCGCCGACAGGATGCGGTAGTCGAGGTCGTGGCTCGGCAACGACGACATGTCGACGCGTGGGCACGGCCGCAGAGTGTCCTGCAGTTCGTTGATCTGTGTGCGCAGGTCGCTGGCAAACGAGATCAGGCGCGCTTGCCGTTCTTCGATGCGCAGTGGCTCGTAGGCGATGACGAGCAGGCGCGCTGGCGCGAGGTGGCGGACCACTGGCCCGGCTTCTGCGGCTTCGGTCGAACCGAGCGAGAGCACGTAGTGTTCGTGCACCGCAGTGGTGCGCTGGCTGCTCGGATCGAAGGTGCGGATCGACTCGAGCAGGTCGTCGAAGAACTCCAGGCGCACGGCAGCAGCGGCGGCCATCGGGAACAGATCGATGACGTCACCGCGCACGCTGCATTCGCCGGGTGCGAGCACGAGCGGCACCGAACGCAGACCCGCGGCCTCGGCGCGCTGCAGCACCTGCGCGCGCCCGATACGCTGGCCGGCGCGCAGTTCGAGTTTTGCCTTGCCGAGGCTCTTCGGGGTCGCGACCGGCTGCAGCATCGCTTCGAGGCTCGCGATGAGCGGCGCCTTGTCGCTGTCGTGCAGTTGCAGCGCACGCTGGCGTTCGCTGCGCGTATTGGGATCGGGCAGCCCGTCGTCGCCGGTCTCTTCGCGCGGCAGCACGTGGGCGTCGATGCCGAAGGCCGCGAGGTCCGTCTGCAGCTGCACGCTGTCGACATCGTCGGCCGTGAGCACGAGCATCGCGCCCTGATGTGCTGCTTGCAGGGTGGCGAGCAACAGGCCCGCGGACGCGCCCCACAAGCCGCCTGCTTTGCACTGCGCGCCGCGCTTCAGCTGCGCAATGAGGTTCTTCGTCGCGGGCAACCGAGCGAACTCGGTGATGAGGCGCGCGGCCGCCGAGGTGGCCAACGAGGAGTTTGGTGGGGTGGCGGTCAAGGTCGGGCGCGCAGGCTACGCGACGGGGCCCTTCTTGGCACGCTAACGCTAGTTGCCGATCACGAGATCCATGGCATTGGTGAGCGCGAACGAACTGCCGAGCAGCAGGCCCTGCGTCTTGAGCGGCAGGCCGGCGAGGGAGGCATCGTTGGGCACGGCCCAGGTCCACGAGCAGACCAGGGCGTTGACCTGCAGCGGCAGGTTCATGATCTGGGGCGACGTGGTGTCGACGAGGATCGTGAAGCCCTGGAAGGGCAACGAGGCGCTGCTGAGGAAACCGTAGACGCCGGCGACCTGGAAGCCGGTGTTGAAGGTGAGCACGGTGGTCGACGCGTTGGTGCCGAGGCGCGGCGCGCTCGCCGACAGGGTGGTGTTGAGGTTGCCGGCGCCAAAGCGGGAAACCGCGGAGGCGACCGGGCCGGCGGGCTGCGCGAGCAGCGGCCGATAGCTGACCAGCGTGCAGCGCATGCGGCGAACCTGTTCGGGCGAGAAGCCCGTCATGCAGGTGTCGTCGGTGTAGTCCATGTAGTTGTGGATCGGATCCGGGGTGCCACAGCTCGTCGCGCTGCCGGGGCAGCCAAACCGCGCGTTGGCTTCGCTGGCCGTGTCGCAGATGCGGTCGCCGGTCGTGTAGCAGGCCGAAGCGCTGCCGCAGCCACTATCGAAGGTGTGGAAGAGCCCCAGGTAGTGGCCGACTTCGTGCGTCGCCGTGCGGCCGCGGTCGTACGGAACACCACCGATGCCAGGGCGACCGAACGCGCCGTATTCGATCACGACGCGGTCCGCAGTCGTACCGAGCACGCTGCCACTTTGCGGCAGGCTAGGCACGTAGCCGAGCGCGCCGCCGGCCTGGTTGGTGTAGATGTTCAGGTAGCGCGCGGTGTTCCACGCCGTCGTGGACCAGTAGTTGCCCGCATCGGCAAACCACGTGTTGTTGGTGTGCCGCACGATGCCGTTGGTTGGCGCGCCGTTTGGATCGACGGTGGCGAGGAAGAACTCGATCTGGCTGTCGGTGCCGCCGGCTCCAGGGGTGCCCGCCAGTGCGCGGAAGTCCTCGTTGAGGACCGTGATCTGGCTCTGGACGAGCGTGTCGCTGAGGAAGCCCGTTCCCGACGTGGTCTGGATCACGTGCACGACTACCGGAATGCGCAGTAGCGTCGTCGGCGCATAGGTGCCGGACGGATTGGTCTGGTTGTAGTCGCAGTCGGGGTTGTCGATGCCGGCTCCCGTGGGCGCCACGGCGGGCGTGCCGCAGCGGATCAGGGCCCCATGATTGGGCTGGACCGGCGTGGTCGGGCCGGCGGGTTCTTGGGCGAGTAGGGCGCCTCCCAGGAGGCAGGACAGGGCGGAGCAGGTGCGAAGGTGCATGGCGATTGGGCGGTGCGGGGCGTGATCCCACATGAGGCCAGCCCGGGTCGGTTTCCGCAAGGGGCCAAGGCTGGGGCGGGGCTGGTGGGCACGACCCGGCGGTGTCTTGCGCAACCGCGCGTTGCACCCTGTGGCAGCGCCGGTACTGTTGTCCGCCGCATATGCCACGCATCACGCTTCCCGACGGCAAGGTCCTTGAGTTCCCCCAGGCGGTTACCGGTCAGAAGATCGCCGAGACGATCGGCCCCGGCCTCGCCAAGCGCGCGATCGGCGTGAAGATCGATGGCACGGAGATCCTGGACCTCGCGCGTCCGCTGGCCAACGACTGCACGGTGAAGATCATCACCGCCAAGGACGACGATCCCGACGCGCTGTTCCTGCTGCGCCACAGTGCCGCGCACGTGCTCGCGGAGGCCGTTTGCGCGCTGTATCCGGGCACCCGCCTCGCGTATGGCCCGCCGGTCGACGAAGGGTTCTTCTACGATCTGAAGACGCCAGCCCCGATCTCCGAAGCGGACTTCCCGGCGATCGAAGCCAAGATGCAGGAGATCATCGCGGCGAACCGTCCGTTCCTCCGCTGTGAATACACGCCCGCCGAAGGCCTGCAGCGCACGGCCGGCGACATCTACAAGACCGACAACGCCGAACGCGCGCTCGCCAAGGGTTCGAGCAATCTGTCGTTCTACGTCACCGGCACACCTGGCCAGGACTGGGAAGACCTCTGCATGGGCCCGCACGTGCCGTCGACGGGCTGGCTGAAGGCCTCGAAGGTGATGGCCGTCGCCGGCGCCTACTGGCATGGCGACCAGAACAGCGACCAGCTGACCCGCATCTACGGCACCTGCTTCGCCGACGAGAAGGCGCTGAAGGCGCACCTCAATCGCCTCGAAGAATCGAAGCGCCGCAACCACCGCAAGCTTGGCAAGGAGATGGACCTCTTCCACATCGAAGAGGACAACCCCGGCCAGGTGTTCTGGCATCCGCGCGGCTGGTCGATCTACGTCGCGCTGCAGGACTACATGCGCCAGAAGCAGCGCTTGTCGGGTTACGTCGAGGTGCACACGCCGAGCGTGATGGCGCGCTCGCTGTGGGAAACCAGCGGCCACTGGGACAAGTACCGCGAGAACATGTTCACGACGGAGTCGGAGAAGCGCGACTTCGCGATCAAACCGATGAACTGCCCGGGTCACCTGCTGATCTTCAAGCAGGGCCTGAAGAGTTATCGCGACCTGCCGATGCGCATTGCCGAGTTCGGCTCGTGCTGTCGCAATGAGGCCTCCGGTGCGCTGCACGGCATCATGCGCGTGCGCGGTTTCGTGCAGGACGATGGCCACATCCTCTGCACGGACGCCCAGGTCGAAAGCGAAGTCGCCGGCTTCTGTCGCATGTTGACCGAGGTCTACGCCGACTTCGGCTTCGGCATCGACCGCATCGCCGTCAAACTCGCGACCCGGCCCGCGCAGCGCATCGGCGACGATGCCACCTGGGATCGCACCGAGAAGGCCCTCGGCGACGCCGTGGTCGCCGCCGGCCTCAAGTACACGCTTTCGCCCGGCGAGGGTGCGTTCTACGGGCCGAAGCTCGAGTTCACGCTCGTCGACGCGATTGGCCGCGGCTGGCAGTGCGGCACCATCCAGCTCGACCCCAACCTGCCCGGCAAGGATCGTTTTGACGCGACCTACGTCGCCGAGGACGGCAGCCGCAAGAACTGCGTGATGCTGCACCGTGCGACGCTCGGCAGCCTCGAGCGCTTCATCGGGATCCTCATCGAGCACTTCGAGGGCAAGTTCCCGCTCTGGCTCGCGCCGGAGCAGGTCCGCATGCTGCCGATCAGCGACGACCAGCTGCCGTACGCGCGGCAGATCCGCGATCGCCTCGTCGCCGCGGGCATGCGTGCCACGATCGACGAGAAGCCCGACATGCTCGGCGCGAAGGTGCGCGAAGCCCGCCTGGCCCGCGTCAACTACTTCGCGGTCGTCGGTGGCAAGGAACTCGAAGCGGGCGCGGTGGCGCTGCAGAACCAGGCCGGCGAGAAGCTCGGCACGCTGTCGGTCGACGACTTCGTAGCGAAGATGCTCACCGAGATCGCCGAGAAGCGGCTGCCCGCGAGCATGACCGGCGCGAAGGGCTGAGCCCGGCAGCGGGGGCGGGGCTCACCGAAGTGGCCCCGCCGTCGTCCCTCTGCAGACTGCCTGCCAGATCAGAACGTCTCGAGATACAGGCGCAGGCCGTTCGACGTCAGCACCGTGCTGCCATCGACGACGACCGATTGCGCAAAGATCGACAGGCCCGCGTAGGTGGGATTGTTCGGGTAGTTCTGGGGCAGCTGCACGCTCGTGTTGCCAAGCGTGAGGAAGATCGACGTCGCGAGCGGCTGCACGTACTGCAGGCAGCCCGGGATGGTCGGGATCGAAGCGCCACCGGGGATCGAGGCAAAACCGAGGGCCAGGATGCCGATCTGGGCCGTTGCCGGGATGTTGTCCGTGCTCAGCTGGATCGAGGACGGCAGGATCGGCGCACCGACGGCGCTCAGCGCGAGCGCGGGCGAGCCGCAGCCCGCACCGTAGGCCTTGGCGGTGGCCGGCGGCTGGAGGAACACCGAGAAGGCCTGGATGCCCTGGTTCGTGTTCATGGCGTAGAGCGTCGCCGTGTTGCCGGTGATCGTGCCCCACTGGACCGAGCCCGTGGCGTTGGCGTTGGCGACGGGGGCCGTCGTGGTCGTGGCCGAGACGAGCACGGTCGGCGAGGCGGGGTACGTGATGTCGAGGATCGTCACGATCGAGGAGATCGAGTCGATCACCGCGAGCACCGGCGTGCCGCCGATGACGGCGTAGTCCATGGCGCGGCGCGAGGCCGTGCCGAGCGGAATCGTCGCGTCAACCGCGGCCGAGACGCCGTTGAACGTCGTGTAGCGGGCGTTGGCGCCCTGCGTGCCGATGAGCGTGCTCTGGTCGACGAACGTGAGGCCGAGGCGGTAGTCGTTGGAGGCTGTCGTCGTGCCAGGGATCGACAGGTACGGCGTGCTCGTGTTGAGGCCGTCGAGCAAGCCCGTGACGAAGCCGCTGTTGTTCACGGTCGAGGAACCACCGGAGGCGAACTGCGCGGCGCTCGTGGCGGTGCCGCCGAACACGGCGAAGGAGTCCCCGGTGCGCGCGAGGCCGGACGGCGCGTCGTACGCGATGGTCGGCGGAAGCAACGGGCCTAGCAGCTCCGAGTCCCACTTGTAGACCTTGAAGTTCGAAGCCGCCGACGTGCTCAGGTTGCTCACGTAGATCGCGCCGTCGTCGCCGATGCCGGCCATGTTGATGGCGAACGTGCCGCCCGTGATGCCCGTGACGTCAAAGCCGCCGAGGTCCGCACCCGTCGTGCCGTCGAGCACGCGCACGTTGTTGCCGCCAGCGCGGCTGGCGAGTACGAGGTTGCCGGTCGTCGGGTTCCAGGCGAGGCCACGTTCGGTGTTGCCGGTCGTGACGAAGGTCGAGGTCGTGCCGGGGGCGAGCCAGCCGTTGGTGCCAAACGACGCGAGTGGGGTCATCGTCGATTGCGCGATGGCCAGATTGGCGCTGATGGCGGCGGCGAGCGCACAGGTGAGTGCGGTGGTGAATCGGGACATGGAGGTTCTCCGGAGTGACAGTGGAATTGCGTGATCTGGAATGGTCACACGTGGAACCTGAGTTCGTTTGCGACTGCAGCCCTGGATGCGTGGCTGCGGCGCATAGAATCCGATTCCAGCGGGCAAACAGCTTCCCAGACCGGGCCGCACGCGTCTATCCCCGTTTGGCCCGTTCGGCCCGCTCCCCATCAGGACTGCCGTCGACTTCCCGTGTTCGCTTTAGCGAATGGTGAAGTCGACGGTGTCACTGAGGTCAATCATGCCAAGGCATTGCGAGCCCGAGAACGACCAGCCCTGCACCGCGAGCGGCAGTCCGACGTAGGCGGGATTGTTGGGAACCGTCCATACGAAGGGGTTGCCGTAGGTGATGCTCGGATCGACGCCAAACCAGCAACTGCACCCGGCGTTGAACGGTACGTGCGCCGGGAAGCCGAGCAGCGTGCCACGGAAGCCACTGCCGCCGACCGTCACCGTCACGGTCTGGCCGATCGCCGACGAGCCCGACGCCGAGATGGGCAGGTTGCCACACTGGCTCGGGCGATAGCTGAAGAAGTTCGCGTTGCCGGTCCAGCCGCCGAACGCTGCGAGCCGGAACGTGTTGGTGTTGCGCTCCGTGAAGGAGATGAAGTAGCGGGGCGACATCGAACTGCCGCCGCTGAACTCCGCGACGACACTGCACGGCCCAAAGGACTCCAGGAACGTCGTGCTGAGTTGGCTGCGTTCTTCGATGCGGAACGAACTGGTGGCCGGCAGGTAGGCCACCGTGGCCGCCTCGACACCTTGGGGTGAGCCCGCGCTCGTGGTCATCGCGACGACGAAGCGTGTGCCATCGGAGTCGCAGCTCGGCTCACGTTCGTCGGTTCCGGAGGCACCGTTGCTGGCTGTGAAACTCCCCTGGCTGGTGCCGTCGGCGCGCATGAGTCTGCAGAGGATGTCGCGCGGCTGGCCGAGTGACTGAGCAACCTCGAACGCCACGGGCCAGTATCGCGTGCCATTGCTGTCGATCGGGGAGCTAGACGACGGCTTCGATTCTTCGGCAACCGAAGTGGCGATGCCGAACGTGTTGCCGACGATGGCGCCGTTCCAGCTGACGAAGCGGCCGTGCACTTCCTGGTCGTTTGGGGCGTTGGGCCACGTGCGCTGCCACGAGAGCAGCCATTGTGCCGGCAGGCCGTTGGACTGGCCGCACGACTTGCTGATCGAAGGATGATCGACGCCGCTCGCATTGGTGTCCACGAGGACCGGGCTTGCGGTCACGAGCGTGCCCGCGGTCGACACCTGCTTGTAGTAGATGGTGTCCGCGTTGCTGAAGATGTTCGGCCGCTTCATGAATACGACGCAGTAGCGACCCACTCCGAAGTAGGGGTCACTGCCGACATCAGGCGCGAAGCTATTGCCGGGCACACCGATCACGCCGTCCCGTTCGATATCGAAGAGGTTGCCGAGGACAGCATCCGCCGCGATCAAGCGACCGCCGATAAACCACGTCGTGCCGACGCGGATCTCGGCCGTGACGAGGAAGTTCTGCGCGTAGTTGCTGCCAGCGACCGCAACCTTGAGCCAGTCCTCGCCCGTGAAGTCGATCGTGAAGTCGGTCTGCACGAGGCCGAGGTTGTTGTCGAACATCACCCCGAAACAATCCTGGTCGGTGCTGCTGAACTGGCGCTGCCAGACGATGAGGGTGCGGCCGTTCAGCCCCGGAGCCTGGATCGTGGCCACGTCGGAGTCGTGCTGCAGTTGTGTGCTGCTCGAGCCGAGTCCGTACCAATACGAGAGCACGGGATCGAGCACGATCGGCAGCTTGGCGTTGGCCACGAAACTGGCGGGAATCTCCATGTGCGCGGCCGTGCCCGTCCAGACGATCTCGAGTGGCAGGCGCTGGCCCTGCTGGTCGATGGCGATGGCCTTGGTGTAATCGACGTGGCCGAATTCGTTCGCGAAGCGCACGCCGTTGGCGATCGGCTGCGCCTGCAGTTCGCTGTCGATGCGCACCTCCACAGCAATCGCACCGCGGTTTGGCAGCGTCTCGAATACAAACGACTGTTCGAGTGTGTCGAGATGCGTGTCGATGACTTCGGTCACCGAGCCGTGCGAAGTGTGCACGCTGGTGTCCCTGCGCTGGGGTGCTTCGGTCACGAGGCGCAGCGGCTCACCGCCGACGGTTGCTTGCGCGAGGCGCAGATGCACCGGGAAGTTCTGCGGCGCCGTGCTGCCAAAGAACGGGATCACCGTCGTGCCGTTGGCGTCGAAACTGGCCTTCCAAGCACTGCCGAGTGCCCACAGCGGTCCAGAGGCGCGCGGCTGGTCGAACTGGACCTGCTCGAAGAAGGTGCCAGAGTGGCGGGCGCCGAGTTGTTGCCGCGATTGGTGCAGGATGGCTGCGTCCGTCGCGTCGGACTGCGGGGCCTCCGCTGCCGACGGTGGGAGGGAGACCGGTGCACGAGGCGCCGGCGCCTGGGCAGCGAGCCCGGACAGAAGCGTTGCGAGAGTGCAGGCGAGGAGCGGTTTGTTATGCATGGAGCACCAGGGGTGGGTCACCGCACCTGCGGTGAGCCGTTCCGGTGCCAAGAGCGGAGATCGCGTGCAAACCAAACCGAACCGCCCCGATTTTGGCAGAAACGCCCTGGGCCAAAGCGGCCCGCCCCAACGCAACCGGCCGCTGCCACGGGCCCTTACGGGACGTTCAGGTGCACGACCGGGGGCCCGGTATGCAATCGACGATGCTCTGGCGCGGCGACGTCTTCGGCGAAGTAGCCGGTAGCATGCTCTGCCCCAATGGCCCTCGTCCGTGTGCCCGCCGATTACCCGCGCATCCGTGTGGTGCACAGCTTCACGGAGCTCGTGGCGGTGCCGTTTGTCGGGCACTGCAACGCCGTTTGCTGGCAGCGTGAGTTGCCTGGCGACTTCGACGAAGTGCTCGCCCATCTTGCGGCTGACGCAGGGATCCACACGCTGGACGAAGCGCGACTTGCGGAGCTGCCGGTGAGTCCCCAAGGTCGCCTCGCCATCGACTTCATGGTCGAAGACCTGCGGCTACTGCGCGCGCACGGACTTGCCCCCAATCTCGACTGCATCGCCGGGTATGCCCGCGACGATGCGGCGGCGATCGTGCCGGTCGACGTCTACTCGTTCCACATCGATCGCGCGACGGTCGCCACCGATACCTATCTCTGCAGCTATCGGGGGCCGGCGAGTGAAGGGCTGCGCAACGACGAAGCGCAGCGGCGCGTCGACGATCCAGAAACCCGCGCCGCGTTGCTGGCCCAGTTTGGCGGCCAGGATGGCGAAGAGTTTCGCGAGTTCCTGCGCGAGAGTTGCTGCGAACTGCACTACGCGCCGCTGCCGCACGCGCAGCCGTTCTCGTTTGGCGTTGGCAACCTGTGGCGCATCGCCGTGGACCATCCGGGCAGTCGTGTGCCCGCGTGCATCCATCGCGCGCCCGCGACGTTGCCTGGGGACGCGCCGCGGCTGCTGCTGATCAGCTGAGCGAGTGCGCGAGGGGCGGTGGCAGGCGGCAGTTCAGTGCGACACGTTGTTGCAGCGATCTGTGATGCGATCGCAGATCTCTGTCACGATGGCGCTCGCTGCAAACACCGGATCACTCGCCGCCAGCTCCCGCGCGCGCGTCGGTAGCACTGCTGCAAAGTGGCCGATGCGGTCGCGGACGATTGCCGGTGCGAGGCCATTCTCCTTCGCGAACGAGGCCCAGTGTTCGGCGCGGACCTCGGCGAACTCGCGTCTCCCACCAATCTTCATCGCCATCCGCGTGCTCAAGGCGGGATAGACAATGGTGCTCAGTGCATCATAGACCGGGGCCAACCGCGTGCCTTCTGGCTGCAGTAGCAGCGAGTAGTTCTTGGCGTGGGCATCGGCGTTGCCGAGGAGGAAGTGGAACACTGCCATTTCGAGCAGTTGCAGGCGATCCAATGCCGCGCGTGCCGAATGACGTGTGAGCACGTCGAACAGGGCTGCGAAGCCGGGGCCACCTTCGGATTGGTACTTCCGTTCCGGAGCGATCCCGAGCGCCTGACAGAAGTCCTCCTGGTGCACGCGGAGCAGTTCGCCGGTGGCCGAGGCAATGCGATCGAAGCGTTCGAGGAACAGCACCTGCAGGCCCGCGATGACGCGGATCTCCACCGGTGCTACGGGCAGTCCGACTGCGCCGGCAAGGCGCATGCAGAATCCCTCATTGGCGACCGTGTCCTGGTAGCCAGCGATCGGCGTCTTCACGATGTGCGTGGTGGGGCCACCATCCAACGGCAGTGCAACACCGCCATCGACGAGTCGGACCGCGACCTTGTCCTGTGCGCCGGCCAAGGACAGGCGCACTTCCGTGCCAGTGAGCAACGGCCGATGGGGCAGGTCGCGCAACAGACCTGCAAACTCGTCCTCGGTCAACTTGCGCACGCAACCTGTGTGGGGAGTGGGCTCTTCCGCAGGCGGCAGCAGCGACAGCGCGCCCGCACACTCGCGCCCAACCTCAGCCAGCAGCGCGAACTCGTTGCGCGCCGAAACCTGCAGGTAGCGAGCGAGTCGGCGTCGGGCATCGTCGTCTGGCAGCAACCCGCCGAAGAACGCGCGAGTCGTCCGGTTGTCGTAGGGCTCCGTGCGCAGGGGCATCGACAACGAGATGGCGAAAGCGTCCGCGGAAGTGAGCCAACTCGGCGCATACGTGAACGACTGCCGGCCATCGTCCGCTTGCGCAAAGGTGCCGACTCGCGTGGTCGCGTACCACACCCCGAGTTCGCGCGTCACCGTGCGCTCCGCAGGTCGATGGAGACCCGCAATCCGAGCATCCTGAGCACGTGCAGCACTCGTCCCACCTGGGCCGTAGCTTTGCCGCGCTCCAGTTCGGAGATGAAGCGCACGCTCGTGCCGCAGGCCCCGGCGAGGTCGGGCTGGCGCAGCCCTTGGGCCAGGCGCGCTGCGCGGACCGCGGCGCCGAGCTCGGTGGTGGTTTGGATGTCGGTCATGGATATCCCGTACGGGATATTATCGGTCGAAGAGCCTTTGAAGGGTAAGAAATGTCCCGATCGGGATATTCACTGCCGCTTCTGGCAGCGCCTTGGCCTTGTTTTCCCGAGCGGGAAATCACCGTCACGCGAGCGTCGGGTAGTCCGTGTAACCCTTGGCGTCGTTGCTGTAGAGCGTCTTGCCGTCCGGCTCGACGAGCTGCGCACCAGCCTTCACGCGCTCGGCCAGGTCCGGGTTGCTCACGTAGTGATGTCCGAACGCGACGGCAGCGAGGGTGCCCGCGGTGACCTCGGCAGCGGCTTCGGCGGGCGTGTAGCCCATGTTGCCGACCAGCGCGCCGCGGAAGTTCTCGCGGGCAGGGTGCACGACCTCGGCCTTCTGCACGCCGAAGAAGTCGCCGCGCATGAGGTGCAGGTAGGCGAGGCCGCGGCGTTCGCACTGGGCGGCCACGTAGTTGGTGATGCCGACCGGGTCGCTGTCGCGCATGTCGTTGTAGCTGTTCAGCGGTGAGATGCGCAGGCCGACCCGTCCGGCGCCGAACACGCGGATCGCGGCATCGACGACTTCGAACATCAAGCGCGCGCGGTTCTCGATCGAGCCGCCGTAGGGACCTTTGCGGTGGTTGCTGCCGTCGCGCAGGAACTCATCGAGCAGGTAGCCATTGGCGCCGTGCACCTCGACACCGTCGAACCCGGCCGCCTTGGCGTTCTCGGCGGCTTTGCGGAACCCCGCCACGATGCCCGGCAGTTCGTCGTCGCGCAGCTCGCGCGGCACTTCGTAGGGCTTCTTGCCCTGTGGGGTGTGTGTCTCGTCGTTCTCGATGCGCATGGGGCTTGGCGCCACGGGCTGCGCGCCGCCGTTGAGCAGCGAATGGCAGGCGCGGCCGCCGTGCCAGATCTGCAGAACCATTTGGCCGCCCTTCGCATGCACGGCATCGGTGACCGTGCGCCAGGCGGCGACCTGTGCCGCGGAGTAGATGCCGGGCTCGCGGCCGCCAAAGGCCGAGTGTCCTTCGATCGCCATGGTCGCTTCGGCGATGACCAGGCCGGCCGAGGCGCGTTGGGAGTAGTACTCGACCATCATCGGGGTCGGAACGTGGTTGGCGTCGGCGCGGCAGCGCGTAAGTGGCGCCATCACGATGCGGTTACGAAGCTTGAGGTCGCCGAGGGACGTGGGGGTGAACAGGGAGGCGTGGTGCATGGAGAGGGGCGTGAGCAGGGGGCTCGCGGCAAGGTGGGGTGGTAGGCCATGTTCGGACTCCTCCCGCCGAAAATCCTGAAGAAGAACCTGGGGATTGGGATCCCATGGGAGCTGGAGGTTGGCATGACCATTCTGCCTCGATTGCTCTCCGCCGCCCTGCTCACGACCCTGGCCGTTGCCCAGGTTGGCGATCCCCGCGAACTGACCAACCCGACCGGCTACGGCTGGTACTACGGGGTCACTTCGGCCACGCTCAACACCGCCATCGGCAATGGCTACCGCCTGACCGACGTCGAGGTGGATTCAGTGTCGCCGCTGCGATTCAACGCGTGCCTTGTGGCCGACAGCGGTGTCTATGACGCGACGAGCTGGTGGTACTACGGGCTGACGGCGGGGCAGGTCAGCAGCTACCTGTCGACCAACCAGGCGCGACTCACCGACCTCGAGAGTTATGACGACGGCAATGGCAATACGCGGTTCGCGTGCATCATGGTGTCCAACGCCGGTGTGAATGCGAAGACGTTCTGGTGGTACTACGGCCAGACGAGCGCCCAGGTCGCGAGTCTGCTTGCCACCAATGGCGCTCGCCCCGTCGATATCGACACCTACGAGATTGGTAACACAACGCGCTACTCGGTGGTGATGATCGCGAATAGCGGTGCCGACCAACGCAATTACACAACGCTCTACAACCAATCGTTTGCAACGATCAGCGCCGCGGTCAGCAACACGGGGCGGCGTTGTTATGACCTCGAACACAACCCTGACGGCACGTGGTCGGCGATCCTGATCGACGACGTTGGCTCCCCGTATTCGAGTTGGTGGGTGGGCATCGACGCTGCGCGCGTGAGTTACCTGCTCGGCCAGTACGGCATGCGTCCGATCGACATCGAGAGCTATCAGGTGAATGGCGAACGACGCTTCGCCGTGTTGATGCTCAACAACAGCAACGCGCTGACGACCGGCGTCGGTCAACAGATGCGGGCGACCACCGATGGCCAGGTCGGCTGCTACTTGAAGCGCATCAATGGCAGTGAATACGCGGGGCTCAACGAAGGTACCATCTTCGAGCCGGCGAGCTGCATGAAGACGCTGCACCACGTGCACGCCATGCGGCAGGTTCGCCTCGGCAACGTCAGCCTCAATACGATGCTGCCGGTGAACCAGAACTACGCGCCGGTCGGCAGCTCGTGCCCAGGCGATACCGGTTTCGTGTTGGAGTCGCTGACGACGGTGTTGCGCGACATGATGCAGAACTCCGACAACACGCGTACGCAGGCCGTTCGCGCCTACTTCGGCGAGCCCAACATCAATGCGACGGCGAACGCGCTTGGCATGAGCCGGACGGAATTGCGCCACCGCATCGGTTGCGGAACCGAGGCGACTGCCAATCCCAACGACATCACGCTGTATGACCTCGGTCTGCTGCACACGCAGGTGGCGAACGGCTATCTGGGCACGTGGCGCGATGAGTTCTACGACCACATGAGCAACAGCCTGTCGTGGGGTGGCCTCAGCACGGTTGTCAACGAAGAGGCGGCGACCTTGAACCTCTCCGCAGCCGCGATCACGAGCTTCAAGGCGCAGATGTATGTGGCCAGCAAGGGCGGCAGCTACGGCCTCGCCGACGGCAGCTACCGCTCGGGCTTCGGCTATGTGCGGGTTCCGTTCTTGAACAGCAACGTGCTCGCCGAACGCGAGTTCGCAGTTGGCGCCTTCGTGGCTCGCACGACGAATGGCACGAACGGCTCGGCCGCGGTGAACCTGGCGATCGCCGAGATGCTGCGCCCGCAGCTGCGCGCGGCCCTGCAGACCTGGGATGTCACGGCGGTGGCGGTTCCCTACGGTGGCAACTGCGGCGGCATGAATCAGACGGTCGCCGGTTTGCCGCGTCTCGGGGGCAACGTCGACTATCACATGACGGGTGGCGAACCGTGGCGGTTGGATGTGCTCGCGACCGGTTTCAGCAACACCCAGTATCAGGGTCTCAACCTGCCGCTCGCGCTGCAGCAGTTCGGCAGCCTGCCGGGTTGCTTCGCGCTCTGCAGCGCGGAAGCGACGGATACGGGCGTCGCGGACGGTGGCGGCGCCGAGACGGTCTCGATGTCGTTCCCGAACAGCTATGGGCTGCTGGGCATCGAGTACTTCACGCAGTTCTACTCGCTCGGCACTTCGGTGAAGTCGAGCCGCGCGCTGCGGAATGTGATTGGTTGGTGAGTGGAATCGTCTGGTGAGCCGTGCGCGCTAGCGCGCCGGCCACGCGACGTGCGAGACGATGCGCCAGCTGTTGTCTGCTTGCTGGCGCCAGGTGAGCACGAAGTCGGTCACCTCGGTGTTCCACTTGTTGGGGCCATGACCGGAGACCCACGTGCAGCGCCCCTGCTGCACGGCGAGGTCGCCGCGGCCAGGGGGCTAGGGACCTGTCTTGCGGATTCGCCTGATGCAGAGGGACTAGCATTGCCCGCAAACGCCGGATACAAACTGGCCATGGCAATGGGTAGAGCCCTTGGGCTGGCATTTCACCACGTCCATCGGAAGGCTGTTCGGACCGTGTGAACATTGTCTGTGGCGTTCCTTCGTACTGGAGATCCGTTCATGACTCAGCGCTTCCCGTTCTTCCTTGCTACACTTGCGGTCATCGTGAGTGCTCTCCTCGGTCGCGCGCTTCCCTGCCAAGCTCCGCCCTGGGGCACGCCGAGTTGGACGTCGTACGAGTGGAAGTTCCCGACGCTGAATTCGCCCGTTTTCGAGCCGGTCGAGGTGTTTCCGCGCGAGCCAACTGCAGTGGGGACGACCCCCGATCCTGGGGTGCCTGCAAACACGTGGCCGCTGGTGCGTTTGTCGGGGCTGCGCGGCTTTCGTTACGACTGTGGCACTCCCCTGGACCCCAATGATGACAAGGAGTACATGGTGGTGGGGCGTAGTGACGGGCTCCTGTTGGTCGATGCGACACCGCTTCGTGACGTGAATCCATCCTTGGATCCTGGCCTGCCGGCGCATCCTGACCGAAAGGTCGTCTACATTCCTGAGAATCCGACGCAGCTGTTGCCAGCGAGTAACTGGCCAAGCCCCAATCCCAATCTGCGGGCGTTGCTTGAGGGTTTGCCGAATCCCGCTACCGGCAATTTGGACGGGATCCCATACCTTCCTCCGGGGGTTACGCATGCGTGGAGTAGTGGCGATACCACCAATCGGGAGGTAGCAATCTACCACTCGGCGACCCAGGGATACTTCATCTACAGCGTGAGTGTATTTCGTGATGGCGTGTGGGTCGTCCACCTGATTCCGGATCCCCTCAATGTCCAGGAGTTGGTGGTGGACACCTCTGCCACCTACAATGTGTGGGTGACTCCACCGTTGCCTGCGCCGGTTGGTGGCACCCTGAGTCACTGCCACAACATCGATGTCGATGTGGTGCCTGGGCGAGAGGCGCTTTACGTGACGGATGAGCATCATGGATGTGTAGTGCAGTTGGACTTGGCGAATCCGGCGAGCCCGAGCAATGCGCGTGTCATCACGTCTGGAGCGACGTTCCATGATGCTACGGTGCATGGAAACGTTCTGATTACTACCCGTTCGACTGTGGGGCTTGTTAGGGCCGGGATCGAGATATACAACCTCGGCCCGATCGCGACTGCGCCAACCCTCTTCTGGCAAACATCCAGAGCCGCGCAGCTGCTGACGCCCGCCGGCGGTGGGGTGCCAGTAAATCATAGTGTTTACGTCGACACCGACTCGCCCTTCCTCGAGCCGAGGCTCTACACACTGGAAGAGGACTTGAACGTCACACTTATCAAGAGGAACTACGCGATATGGAACTTCAACCCCTTGGAAGATCCAAATGTGGATGGCGCCGGAGCACTTATTGGCCCATTTGACTACATCCGAGCTGTCGTGCCGTATGTTGTTCCCACTGATGTGCTGATGCCGCCCAATTTTAGACTCAGTCCAGTCCATAACCTTCGTGGGCTGCGCCGGACCGGGTTTGTTGCCCAGTACGCCGAGGGCCTCGGGCTACTGGATCTGCAGCACTACGAATCGCAGTGGGTGGATCCTACGAACCCAGGGTTCTGGACTAACCAAACGATGGCGAGTTTTGATACCACATCACGCACTGCAGGCCAAGTCGTGACGCCACCCGGCTACCCTACGGTAGCCCCTGCCAATGCCCCATATGCGACGGCTAGCTACTGGAGTGGACAAGTGCTTGGCCCGGGGCCTCAGCCTTTTGGGTGGAGCTTGTTGGATGCATTCTTGGGCTGCTGGGATGCCTACGTACAGCAGGATTCCGGTCTCGTCTATTCCATTCTCGGACCAAATGTCATATCCACGGCCACGCCCCTGCAAGAGCGATTGTTGAGCGCCGGCGTGTTCCGCGTACGGCAGGGGCACATGAATCGCTATTGGGATTCGACCCCATTTCCCGCTCCGTCTCCAAACACTCTGCGGACCCCCAGGTTGATCATGCTGCAAGGCCCGCCTCGCGAGGGACAGCCGCTGCTGGTCGGAGACGAGAACGCAGGCAAGTACGCAGCCAGCGAGGGTGCTACGCCCTTGCATTATCAGTACACCCTAATCTACTCCACGAACGCCCCGATGGGGAACGCTTCGTCGGGCGCTGGCAGCAGGCCGACGGTGAAGTGGGATCCTGACCCGAGTTCGACCAGCAACAACGATGTGTTCCTAAATGTCGATGGGCCTAGTGTGACGTTGGCTACCTTGACCCAGGGGCCAGGTCCAGCGTCCAACCCGGCGACGGGGTGGTTTTCGTTGCCAAACGTGCTGGGGCAGGACACTCGATGGTACTGCCAGCTGCTGGTGCAGGAGTATCGGCAGTTGAGCTCGGGCGCTCTGAAGAAGACTGGTCGCTTTGCGGCTTCGCGCGGCAATTGGTTTGGCGTCGGAGGTAAGCCATGAGACTCGTGGCGAATTGTATTGCGTATGGCATCTGTTGTGCGATGGCTCCGGCGCAGCTCGCGCCGGACAATTGGTTGGTGAGCGACACGTATACGAATTTGGCATACTACGGCGGCTCATTCTCATGGTATGGTGGTCGGTACCCTGCGAGTGGAGCGGGCCCTGCCGATTCGGTGGTGGATGAGCAGGGATATCTCTATGTGTGCTATGGGGGGGCGAACAAACTGGCCGTCGACCCGATCACTGGTGTGGTTACGGAATTGTGGCCCTTCCCGACTTTCGGCATAAATGGGGCAGACGGACCAGTATTCCAGGACCGAACGTGGCTCTATGCACTGTCAGGCTACAACCTTCGCAGCATGCGGAAGGATACCCCAACCCAAGGGCCTGTGGTGGATATCCGGGCACTGCTTGGGGGGGGCACCATCGGCTACTTGGCGACTTGCGGGAATGGACGAGAGATGTTCGTGGCGGTCGGAGCGACCCCGGCGAGCCCCCACACGGACATCTATGCAGTGGATCTTTCTATTGGAACGCCCACGTCGACCCTCCTGATGTCTATCCCCGTCCCGCAGCCGCCAGCGTCGGGCTTGTTCCCGGTGATGGAATTGGGGCCGGATGGCAAGTTGGTAATGTTAGACGAGCGCGGCCTGTTTCTGGTGGACGTCGAATTGGGGCAGGTGCAGACCTTGGGCCCTGCACCTCCGGGGCTCCCTTGGACCTTTGCCTACAACGTGTGGAATGGCGATGCCGCCGCGACGTCGGTAACGGCTGCCAATCTTACGAATGTCTACCTCTGGTCAGGCGGCGTGTGGACTGTGAAACTTGGCTCCTGGACGCCGTTCTTCCAGTACAGGAACATCGGCACAACCTCCGTAGACCCCTTCATGCTGTTCGGCCGTGGCTGCCTGAACTCCCTGGGCAAGGAACCGCGGCTTGGTTGGCGCGACCTGCCTCTGCAGGGGCAGTCCTTCGGTCTGACCTTGCGGGACGCCGAGC
>JADZDL010000281.1 GCA_020851075.1 Planctomycetota bacterium
TTCTGCTCGCCGGCGCCACGTTCGTGGCCGGCTCTGCACTCGGCGGAGCGTGTGGATATTCCCTTGCGGCGAGTGCGGGGAAGGAGGCGGGTGGTGGGGATGCTGAACTTGCGACGTCGGGGGATGCGGAACTCGACGAACTGCGGCGGCTGGCGGTGAAGGCGCCGATTGAGGAGCTGGTTCAGCGTGGCGTTCTCTTTCTGAACATGCGCGACACGGTGTACCCCAAAGACGAGGTGCTTTGGAGGGGTGTGGCTCGGCTGGCGCAGGAGATCATCGCGAGACCTGATCCTATTGATAGGTCACTCGTCCTAGTCGTCGCTGCAACAATCGAACGAGGGGGGCCGCCCAAGGACTTGAAGTTGGAAGACTCGCTCCCCAGGCTTCGTGAGATCCGCTCTTCGAAGAGGAGATGACGGAATGAAGGCGGCCCCATGATCCAAGGTGGAAACGAAGGTCTGAGAGGCTCCTCAGTCGTTGTGCAGGGCGGTTCTGTCAACGTGGATGTTGGACCGAACGATACCAGCGTTGAAATCAGCCAAGTTGGTGGCGGTCCAGTCACCACCATTCCTGTGACTCCAGGAAAAGAGACATCCGTGCCCATCCCGAATGTGCCGGGTGGCGCAGTTCTTTACGTTCGCGTTGGCCGCGGCAATCGCGCCCGCATCATGGTTGTCGAAGTTGTTTCGTCGTTTCACTAAGGATGCAATCGATGTCGTCCACTTCCAATCTCTCAACCTTGGCGGCTGCGTTCCTGACCGCAACCCTCGCCGCCCAGGCCCCGCAGCACCAAGTCGTCCCCGCCACGTATACCAACACCGACGCGGTGAGCTACGAGTGGATTGCCGGTGCGAGCCGTGACCTGCGCCAGCAGACGCTGATCGGCGCGAGCCACCTGCAGGGCATGATCGGGCATTCGATCGCGGCCATCGAGCTGCGGCGTTCGGCGGCTAACGAGGTGTACCAAGGTGGCACGGCCAATCTTTCGGTCACACTGTCGACGTCCCCGCGCGTGCCGCTGCAGTGCGCCAACGTGTACCAGCAGAACATCGGTCCGGACGCGCTGCAGGTGTTTTCGGGTCTCGTCACGTTGCCGACGTCGCCAATCGAAGTTGGTCCGACCGTGGCGTGGACGGCAAACAACATCGTGCGCATCGCGTTTACGACGCCGTTCCTTTACCAAGGCGGCACGCTGTTGGTCGATATCGTCGGCCAGCCCGTAGCTGGGCAGAACGCCAATTGGTGGATGGCGGACGCCGAGTTTGAGGACATCAAGGGCACGACGCAGCAGGTTGGGCAAGGCTGCGGTGTGTATGGTGGCCCGAACCACGAATGGAGCCACGTCGCTCCGCGCACGCTGCTGCCGGGTGGATATGCCCGGTTCTGGGCCTTTGGTCCAAACAACGGATTTGCGATCGCTGCGTTTGGTGCGGCCAGTCCGACGCCGATTCCGCTGTCGGCCTTTGGCATGTCGACGCCTGGTTGCAACATGCACCTGCAGCCGGGGCTCGTGTTGTCGACGATGGTGGCGATGTTTGAGCCCGAGACCAACCCGCTGTTGCTCGCGTTTGGCGGCATCGCCGAAGTGCGTGTGCACTTGCCGAACGATCCGTGGATCTTCGGCATGACGTTGACGACGCAGTGGCTCGATATCAGCCAGCAGGCGACCAGCAACGCGGTGCAGTGGACGGTGGCGAGCCAGATGCCGGGGCTCGACATGGCGCTCGTTGAAGGTTCTCCGCTGGACACGACCGGCGAAGTGTCCGTGCACCTCGCGCAGATCATGCGCCTCGAGTACCAGTAACCGCGGACCAGGGCGCCTCAGCGCACCAGCGCTTCGTAGTCCGCGCGCCCATGCAGCGGCGAGAAGTTTGGATGCCGCGCCGCGTCGGGTTGCACTTCCTTCTTCTCCACGGCGAGCCGCAGGCAGTGCACGGCGCGACTCGCATGACGATCGCGCGTCGCAACGTCGGTTTTGGCCTGATCCGCGCAGCGCGTAAACAACACCGCCGCGAGGTAGTTCTCGCCGCCGTCGGGCCCCATGCGCGTGAGCAGTTCTTCGAGCAGCGCCGCCGCACCGGCGGCGTCCTCTCGATGCAGCGCCAGTTCCGCGCGTTGGGCGAAGAGGTTGCGCACCCGATCGTCGCTGACCCCGGCGTAACTCTTGTCGATCGCGACCGCTTCGTCGATCCACTTCGTCTGCTCGTCACGTTGGTCGAGATCGTCGAGAACATCGGCAAGTGCGATGCGGAGGTCGAAGTCGCGCAGGCGCGTTCTGGTGTGTGAGAAGCCCTGGTGCTGTTCGGGCCGCGCGATGGCCGCGGCGAGGTTGCCGCGCGAGGCGATCGCCGCGCGGAGTTCGGTCGCCGCGCGCTGCTGCAGTTCTTCCCGGCGCGCGCCCTCGGGCAGGTCTCCCGTGATCTGTGCCAGCATCAGGCCACCACGTTCGCGCGTGTCCGTGCCCCAATCCTGGTGTTCGCACATGGCGAGGAAGGTCGCGATGGCGCCCTCGACGTCGCCGTTCGCCTGTTGTGCGATCGCGAGGCGACCGACCAGTGAGGAGGCGACGTCGAGCAGACCGCGGCTCTTGGCGTCGAGCTGCAGCCCGCGCTCCAGGTGCTTCATGCCGCGCTCGCCAGCCGTCTGCGCTTTGGCGGGATCGCCGAGCAGGAAGTAGGCCTGCACGAGGTTGTTGTCGATCATCGCCAGGTGGCTGTGAAGCTCGGGGTCGGTCTCGTGCTGCGCGAGCAGCGATTCGAGCGACTTGCGCAGTTCGAAGTGCTCGCGAATGGCGTCGGCGTGCCGGCCTTGCACCGAGAGCATCGAGGCGAGCGCCTCGCGCACGCTCGTGAACGTGGCCACGACTTCGGGGTCTTCCGGATGGGCGAGAAACAGCTCGTCGGCGATCTTCCGGGCGCGTTGCAGCGCGGACTCGGCGGCGTCCTTCGTGCTGCCTTGCTGCTGCCAGGCTTGGATCTCGATGTCGGCGAGGTTGTAGATCGAACGCGCGTAGCGCATCCGCAGCCGGTGGTCCTGCGGGTGATCCTGCACGAGCTTCTCGCGCACTTCGATCGCGCGCTGCGCGAGTTTGCGGGCTTCGTCGAGGTCGTTGTCGTCTTCGGCCATCTGCGCGAGCATGTGCAGCCCCGAAGCCTGATTGTCGTGGTGCAGCAGCACGTCGGGATGTTCCGCCGCGAGACCCGCGTAGAGTTCGTTGGCGCGCAGCTGCGCCTGCCGCGCTTCGGCCTTGCGTCCGAGTCGGCGCAGCGTGCTGGCAACCTGGTCCTGCAGTCCCGCCGCGGCTTCGCGCACCTTCGCGGTCGCGTTGTCGGGGATCGCCTGCAAGCGCGTTGCGGCGGCGGTGAGCTCGGTGGCAGCTTCGCTGAGGCGTTTGCCGCGCGTGAGAACCTGCGCATAGCGGGCCTGGCAACGCGCCCAGTTCAGTTGTCGGGCCAGATCGTCCGGTTTGGCCGCCGCGGCGCGCGCGAAGGCGGCCAGGGCTTGCTGGTAGAAGCCGAGTGCGGCGGGCACGTCGTCGTCGGATTCGATCGCGAGGTTGGCGAGCAGACCAGCTTCGGCGGAATCGAGGGGCAGCGTCGGCGATAACGTGCGCGCCGCCGCGAGCTCGGCGAGGCCTTCGCGCAGCGTGGTCTTGGCGTCTTCGCTGCGGCCGCTCGCCGTGAGGCTGCGAGCCAATTCGGAATGCGCCTGCAGGGAGAGCTGTACGAGACGGAGCTGGCCCGGATGTTCTTTGCGCAGTGCCGTCGCTTCGGCAACACACCGCTGCAGCACGGCCATCGCATCGGTGGGTTGGCCAAGCTGTCGCTGCAGCACGCCGATCTGCAGATTGGCCGCGATGAGGTCGACGCGGAGTTCTGGATCGGTTGGTTTGCGCGCCTGCAGGCCCGCATAGAAGCGAATGGCGTTGTCGAGCAGTTCGCGCCGCACTGGCTCGGCCTGCGGCACCTCCGCGAGGCGGTGGTCGGCGATGTCGACGAGGTTGCCGACCGCGTCGCGCGCGAGATCGTAGAACGCGCGCACGTCTTCGAGCGCCAGCGTCGCCCGTTCTTCGGCGCGACGCGCCTGCGCCGTGGCGAGCAGGCTCGTCACAAGGCCGGTGATGAGGGAGATGGTGACCGCAGTGGCCGCGAGCAGCGACACCCGATGGCGGCGCACGAACTTGCGCAGGCGGTAACCAGCACCAGGTGGCGCGGCGAGCACGGGTTCGTGCCGCATCCAGCGCTCGAGATCTTCGGCGAAGGCGAGTGCTGACGGGTAGCGCTGCTCCGGGTGTTTGGCGAGGGCCTTCAGCGTGATCCAGTCGAGCTCGCCGGACACGCGGCGCTGCACGGTTTGGCGTTCGCCACCGCGCGCGGCCACGATATTTGCACCAACCAGCGACAGGCGCCGGCTTGGCTGCGTTGGCAGTTCGTCCTGCAGGATGCGTTCGAGCTCGATGCGCCCGGCGCGGCGCAGGCGCAGCGAATCAAACGGCAGTTCGCCGCAGAGCAGTTCGTAGAGAACGGCACCGAGCGAATAGACGTCGCTGCGCGTGTCAACTTCGAGGCCGCCCGTGATGGCCTGCTCGGGACTCATGTACTCGGGAGTGCCGAGCACCTGGTCGGCGCGCGTGCGAAGTTCGCTGTCCGAGCCGGGCGCGGTGGCCTTGGCGATGCCGAAGTCGATGACCTTGGGCGACATCTGCCCTTCGTGCTCGACGACGAGGATGTTGGACGGCTTGAGGTCGCGATGGATGAAGCCGCGATCGTGTGCGTGCTGCACTGCGCGGCACACGGTGGCCAGCAGGGCAATGCGCTGCTCGGGCGCAAACTTGCGCTTGTCGCAGAATGCCGTGAGCGTTTGGCCCGCGACGTACTCCATGACGAAGTACGGACGTCCATCGCCCGTGATGCCCGCGTCAAACACCTGCGCGATATGCGGGTGGTTCATGCGCGCCAGGGCCTGACGTTCGGCCTGGAAGCGCGCGACGACTTCGCGCGTGTCCATGCCGAGCTTGACGACCTTCAAGGCGACTTCGCGATGCACCGGCTCGCGCTGTTCGGCGAGATATACGGCGCCCATGCCGCCACTGCCGAGTTCGCGCAGGATGCGGTAGGGGCCGATCATCGACGGCGGCAGCTGGTCGGTGCCCGGGATCAGGCCGCGCGAAGCAAGCTGGGCCAGGCGCCGTTGTACTCGCGTGAGGAACTCGGGCCGGGTGGCACAGACGCGTGCGGCGGGATCGGGCTCGCCGCGTTCCATGGCTTCGATGCAGTCGGCGACCATCGCTTCGACCTGCTTCTTGTCGTCGGGCGACGGGGTAGGTGCGGCGGGTTGCGTTGGGTCGGCCATGGTGAGACTGGGGCGAGCGCCACGCAGCGTAGTGCTGTTCGCGGATTTCGGGAAATCCCGGGGGGCCGCAAAGGGCGCGGAAAATCCCATGCGAAACGAACAGCGCAGCGAGGGGTGTCGCTCGACATGCGCCGACGCAAACGCGCCGGTGAAACAACGAAACAACCAACACCAATCTTCGAACTCCAATGATCCTCTCCAACAAGTTCCTCTCGCTCGCCGCCGCCCTCACCCTCTCGCTCTGCGCTTCAGCCCAAGGTGGCCTTGGTGGCCTCGGTGGCTTTGGCGGTCTCAGCAACGGCGGCCTCAACGGTAGCATTGGCGGCGGCGGAACGCCCCCGACGCTGCCTTCGGTCCAGTCGCGCTTTGGCAGCTACGACGCCTCGATCGGCAATGAATGGCTCGGCGGCAGCGTGCACGCCTACGCCGGCATGGTGCGCCAGAAGTCGGGCACCTACGAGCTCGGCAACGTCACCGCCGAGTTCCGCGGCACGGGCAAGTTCCTGCGCCGCACCGCGGAGGTTGCGGAGATCGTCGGCACCGCCGCCAACATCATGAACAACGGTGTGCAGAACCGCAGCGGTTCGTTCCGCATCGAAGTGCTCGGCTACTCGGTGGTGAATGCGAACATCACGAGCAACAGCACGTTCGCCTCGTCCAACTCGACCTTCAACCTGTTCCCGGGTGGTGGCATCAGCTACCCGATCCCGGTCGGCCCGGTGACCGTGACGCTCGCCGGCAACGCCGGGTGTGGCTTCAGCCGCTCGGCCAACTGGCTGCTGCCTGCGGCGACGGCGAGTGTCGGCCTGAACGCCGGTGCCAGCGCGTATCTGTTCGCCGACGCGCACGTCGGGGTGGGCATCCCCGGCTTCGGCTTGGGCGTGGGCATCAACGGCCGCGTGCTGCAGATGGCCCTGAATGCAAACCTCACGGCCAACGCGGTGTGGGGCCTGTCCGGCGGGGTCACCTTCACGCTGCAGGCGATCACGATCCACCTGTATGCCTGGGCCCAGGCCATCTACACCTGGACGACCAACCTCGCCTCGTGGTCCTCGCCCCTGGTCACCCGCACGCTGGTCTGATCCGGTTGCAGGCAAACTTCCTTCGCTGGGCGAGAGCACTCTAAGTGCCTCGCCCGTAGCCGTGTGTGGACGATCTCTGCGGATTCTCGAGCAACTGCGAACAGGGCCACCCGCCGCGTCGCTCGACTGGCATGTCCCACCCGACCTCGACGCCCCGCCTCGTTCGCCTCGCCCTGTGCGCCACGGTTGCCGCCGTGCTTGGTGCTGCTGGCTGGCTGTGGTCCACGCCAGACGCGCCCTTGCCAGCGGCGCTCGGTGCGCAGTCCGCGGCGGGGGCTCTTGAGGCTGGTCGCGCGGTGGTCGGCAACCCCGCAGAACGCGTTGCGGCCGCCGCCGCGATGGGTTGGCTCGGTGCGCCGGTCGGCTCCCGGTTTCGTTACGAGGTCACGGACCGCAGCGACTACACGATCAAGAACCCGGAGTCAGGGGCGCAGCCGGTTGGCACGATGAACCTCGCGTGCATCGTGCAGACGACGGTGCTCGCGCGGCGAACCGGCGAAGTGCTCGTCGAAGAGCAGATCGAGGCGCTGCAGTTCGTGGGCGCGGATGGGCGGCCGATCGCGGCGGATGCCGTGCAGGCGAGTTTCCAGGCCGCCGTGGTGCAGCCGTTCTTGCGGCGGCTCGGTGCACATGGTCAGGTGCTTGGTTATGGCTTTGCCAGCGAGCTCGATGGCGACCAGCGCAACTTCCTGCGCGGTGTCATGGCGGCGCTCACGTTCCAGGCGCCGCAGGACGCGGTGCTGACCTGGAGCTGCGAAGAGGCCGACACGACTGGCGAATACGACGCACGTTACGATGTCGTGCCCGGCGAGCATGCCGAGACGATCACCGTGCACCGCTCGCGGCTGCAGTACAAGGCGATTGCCGGCCAGGCCGAGCTGCCCAAGCACGAATTGCGCGGGGTTGGCGAGGCGACGTTTGCGGCGCAGATCGGTTGGTTGCGCGACGCCACGATCGACGAGGGCATGACGCTCGCGCTGCCGATGCTCGACCTGGAGACGGTCGTGGTGCGGCGTGCCAAGGCGAGGTTGCTGGCGGCCGATCGCGTCGATGTGTCGAGTTCGACGGACGGCTGGGATCGCGCGAATTCGCCAGCTACGGGCATGAAGGAGCAGGTTGGTCAGTTCGCGGTGGACAGCGAACGGCGGCACTGGCAACAGCTGCTGCAGGGCGTCACGCTCGAACAGCTGCTCGCCGAACTGTCGGGCCTGCTCGCGCAGCAGCCGGTGGCCCAGGAGGCCCTGAACGCGGCGTTCCAGAAGCTGCAGTGGCTCGCGAAACTCGATGACAAGGTCGCTCTGGCGATCGGGCAGCGGGTGCTCACGCGCGAACTGGCCGGTGATCTCGCGGGCGTGGCGCTGTCGTCGCTGGGCGCAGCGGGAACGCCTGCCGCCCAGGCGATGCTTGGCGTGACGCGTTCGGATCGCACCCTGGATCTGACGATTCGCCAGCACGCCACGGTTGCCACGCTGCAATTGGCTGCGCCGAGTGCCGAACTCGTCGAAGGCCTCGCTCGCGATGCCGCCAGTGACTTTGATGGCCGCGACAACGCCATGCTCGTGCTCGGCGCGTTGGCCACCCGTTCGGGGCAACTCGCGGATGGCCGCACGCCGACGCAGGCGCTGCTCGCGATGGAGAACGACGCCGCCGCGCGCGGGGGGCTGGCCAACTGGCTGCTCGCGGTCGGCAACGCGGCGCCCGCGGAGACGATGGCGATCGCGGCGCGTCACCTTGAGCACGCGGATGCCGAAGTGCGCGCCGCTGCCCTGGTCGCGCTGCGCCGCGTGACTTCCGCCGATGCGGTGACCGTGCTCATCGAGCGTGGCCTCGCCGATCCGGCCGACAGCGTGCGCCGCGAGGCGCTGCGCGAATTGAGCCGGCGCGACTCCGCGGCCGGCTGGGCGGCGATCGCCCAGGTGGCGCAGAACGATGTCGAGGAGTCGCTGCGCAATCAGGCCAGTGAACTGCTGCGTTCGCGTGGGTGAGGCGCGCGCTACGACTCTTCGCCTTCTTCGTCGATGACCGAAGAGAGCGCGGCGAGCCCGCGCGCGACGAGGCCGCGCACCGCGGATTCGGTCATGCCGAGCTGTTCGGCGATCTGCGGGTAGGACAGCCCCATGAGGCGCGACATCGTCACGGCATCACGCTGGTTGTCGGGCAGTTCCTGCACGGCGGCTTCGAAGCGCGCCAGTTCTTCGCGCGCAGCCGCGTGCTGGCTTGGTGTCGCAATCGAGGCATAGCAGGCGAGCAGCGCATCCGCGGCGGGGCCGGGTTCTGGCATCTCGACTTCGCGGGACACGTCGCGGCGTTCGCGGTGCAAGAACTTCGCGCGATCGAGCACCTTGCGCGTGGCCTGCATGAAGAGCCAGTTGCGGAACGCGTCCTCGCCTTTCAGTTCGATCTGCTCGACGTCTTGGAGCACTTCCCGAAACACCGATTGGGCGATGTCGACGGCCGATTCCCGTGCCGCGACGGCTTTGCCCGTGCGCGAACGGATGAACGCGACCAGGGGTGGCAGATTGCGGGCAAACAGGGTGTCGACGGCGCGCGGATCACCACGACGGGCGGCGGCGATGTCAGCGGCTAGATCACGTTCCATTGGAGAGAGGGCGCGAGGCGCGCCGGATCAGTATAACGAAGAGAATCGATGGACGTCCTGCACATCATCCACCAGTTTCCGCCCGAGAGTCGCGGCGGTTCGGAGTCCTACCTGTTTGACGTCGCCCAGCGACAACGGGCTCGCGGTCTGGATGTGGCAGTGCTCAGCGGCAGCAAGCACTGCCGCGAACGGGTCCTCGTCGAGCCGGACCTGGTGGAAGGGTTGCCCGTGCACCGCCTGCACCGGGACGATCTGTACTTCGACCATCATGCCAAGATGTGGCATCCACAGGTCGAGGCGACCTTTGCGGAGTTGCTGCAGCAGTGGCGGCCGAAGCTCGTGCACGTGCACCATTGGGTGCGGCTCACCTGCAATCTCGTCGAAATCTGCGCCCGCTACGGCATTCCGGCGGTGGTCACGCTGCATGACTACTACACGAGTTGTCCGCGCGCGTTCCGGCGGCGGGAAGGCGACGAAGCCTGCCGCCGCCCGATTTCGGCGGCAAGCTGTGGCGACTGCGTGCCGCGTTACGGGCATGAATCGGCGGCCGAGATTGGTGCGGGCATCGAGCTGTTCCGCGATCACTACCGGGCCGAGCTGTCGCTGGCGCACGCCGTGTTCGTCGCGGTGGGGTCAACGGCGGACTTGCTGGCCGGAGTCACCGGGGTGCCGCGCGACCGCTATGCGGTGCTGCCGCTCGGCTATCGCCCGCGTTTTGCCGGGCAGCCGAAGTTGATGGCGCCGGCGAGTGGGGAGCGGTGGCGGTTTGCCTTCTGGGGTGGCGTGGGCCGGCACAAGGGCGTCGATGTGCTCGTGCGTGCGTTCCGGCTGCTGCAGGCGCAGCGGCCAGGGCGGGCCGAATTGCACGTGCTCGGCGGCGCGGAAAGTGATGCCTTTGGAACCGAGTTGCGCAAACTCGCGGAAGGCCTGCCGGTGACGTTTCACGGCGCCTTTGATGCGGCGCAGCTGCGCTTGGCTGCACCGCACGTGGGGGTGTTCCCGAGCACCTGCATCGAGACCTTCGGCCTCGTGCTCGATGAGTGTTTTGAACTTGGTCTGCCGTGCATCACGAGCGATCTCGGCGCGCTGCCGGAACGCGCCGGCGCCGCCGGTTTGCGCGTGCGCGCGGGCGACGAGCGCTCGCTCGCCGCGGCGATGCAGCAGTTGCTCGACGAGCCCGAGCTGTGGGCCAGGCTCCAGGCCAACATCCCGGCGCCGTCGCCGAGCCTCGATGCGCATGTCGACGCGCTGCTGGCCGCCTACGAACGCGCGCGCACGCAGCCACCGCCGCCGCGTTTCGTGGGGCCCGTGGATGCGCATCGGCGCGTGATGTTCTTGATGCAGCAGCGTGAGTCGGCGCTCGGTCGCGCGATCTCGGGCGGGCCACGATAGGGCAGTGGCCTCAGCGACCGGTCATGGCCGGCAGCGCGGACTTCTTCAAGAACAGCAGGCCAAACGCGGTTTCGTGCCAACCACCCCAACTGCCGTCCTGGTTCTGCGTGGCCAGCAACTGCATGGCGCCTTCGAAGTACCAGTCGCGGCCACCGAGTCGCGCGACTTGATTGAGTTCACAAGCGCGCTCGAGGCCGTAGAGGTAGTAGTGCTGCCAGTGGGCCCACGAATCGGGCGGTCCGGGATTGCGGCGTACACTGAACTCGCGGTCGAGCCACAGGAAGCCGCCGCGCACGGCGTCGTCCATTTCGCCCAGCAGCTTTGGCGTGCCCTTCTTCTGCTGGCGAAGGCCCGCGTTGCACAGGGTGAGGCCGCTGATGCCAGCCGCGGTCATCGAACCGGTCGGGGTATCCGCGCGGTAGCCCCAACCGCGCGCTTGCACCTTGTTGCTGCCAGTACGAGTGCGCGTGCCCTTCTCGACGTCCTTCTGGAACAGCAGATCCGGGAAGTCCGGCTGGCCCGAGGCGATGCTGCACTGCAGCCAGTGGTTGGCGCCGGCGGTCCAGATCTGCGGTGAGATCTCGATGCCACACAGTTGCGCGCCGTAGAGGCCGAGCAGCGCGTACTGGGTGTTGCTGTTGTCGTAGTCCTTGGCCGGTCCGTAGAACCAGCGTCGCAGGTAGGCCGCGTCGACGCTCGTATCGATGTTGTCGAGCAGGCTCTTGGCCCAATCGCGCATGATCGCAAGGTCTTCCGGGGGCAGCACGCGCGCCATCGGCGTCTTGATGCGGCCGGAATGCAGTTCGGCCCATTCGCCGGCCGGCGTGTAGAGCGCTTCGAGCGCGAGGATCGCCACGGAAAGCGAATAGGTGCCTTCGATCGTGCGTTTGCGCAGGATCTCGTAGCCGCGCTTCAGCACCGGATCGCTGAGGTCCAAACCCGCGTGGCGAAGCGCGAGCAGCATCAACGCGAGCTCGCCGGGCTGGATATCGTGGTAAGGGTCAGGCCCCGCGTCGAAGGGCTGTTCGAGGCGTTCCTTGACGCGGTCGTGCAGGAACTTCATCGACGTGCGAATGGCATTTACCACGCGCGTCTTGAACTCCGGGGACTCGGCCGACAACAGCAGTGGCTCGCTCCACGCATCGGTGATGCGGAAGATCTTGCGGCACGCGGGCACCTTGCGGTTGCCATCCTGCCGCTCCGGAACATCCAACGTTAGGTCCGCGGTGCCTTCGATGCGCGTGACGAGGCCGAGCGTGCGATCGACGGTACGGGAACCCACGACGCGGCCCTTCAATTGCGGGCGGTCCGCGGGGATGCCTTCGACGCGCGCGGCTTTGGCGTCAAGGTCGATGGTGGCTTCAAACGTCTGTTGGCCATTCTCGGCAGGGGCGCCGTAGACGACGTCGACGCGCACTGGCTGAAACAGGTTGGCGGTCGTGATGTCGAGCCGGGACTTGCCGGCGCGCAACGACCCGAGGTCGAGGCCGAGCTGGGCGATGAGTTCGCGAAGGTCCCAGACGGCCAAGGCGCGGCGCTGGCGGCCCGCATCGAGTTCGCCCGCGAGCACCGTTCCCGGCTGGTCGGGGCCACGCCAGATATCGGGACTCTCCGCGCCGGCAGGTTCGACCTTGGCCTCGGCCTTGAGTGTTCGCTTGTAGACCGCACCGCCGCGCTCGGGCAGTTGCCACTTCACGGCTTGTGCCAGGGCGGAGCTGGTCAGGAAACCAAGGACGGCGAGGGCCAGACGCATGCCGCAGAGCCTAACGCCTAATCGTCATCGTCGTCGTCAGCTCCCGCGGTAATCGCCCATTCGGGATAGGGCACCGAGGGGCCGCGCATGGCGCGCCAGAGAATGCGGTTGAGGGCGTCTTCCGGCGCGCGATCGACCTGGGCCAGGTTGAACGTCGCCGATAGCAGCGCATCCTCCCGCAATTGCGGGTCGGCGATGGCGGTCGGCGAGGGGTTCATCTGGTCGAGCGGCACGTTGGTGGGCAGGGCCACGAACGGCGTGAGGTCGGCTTCCTCCTGAAAGCAGTCAAACATCGGGTCCGCGCTCGCGTCGAAGAGGTTCATCGGCCGGATGCCGAGCATCTGCTCCATCGTGCGCAGCACGCTCGTGGTGTTGTACTGCGTCGAGACCGTGGCACCGCGCCGCGCGAACGGGCTCGCGACATAACACGTCGTGCGGTAGCCGCTGACGTGGTCCCAGCCGGCCTGCGGATCGTCCTCGATGCCGAAGATCGCCATCTTGGGCCAGAACTTCGAATGGGAGAACGCTTCGACGATGCGGCCAAAGGCGAGGTCGTTGTCCGCCACGCACGCAGCGGGGGTCGGACAGTTCTTGCTCGTGCCACTCGTGTGGTCCTGCGGCAGGCAGATGAAGATGAGGCGCGGCAGTTCGCCTTTGCGTTCGTACTCCGCCAGTTCGCGCAGGATGAAATCGGCGCGGAACTGGTCGGGCACGGACATGTTCCAGCCGACGTAGTCGGTGGGACTGTCGGCTACCAACGATGCGACGCTCGCTTCGCACGCGAACACGACGTCGTCAGTCTTGTCGCGCCAGGCCCGGTAGCACGCCTCGAAGCCCGGTTCGCCCTTTCGCGACGGATCGCGCCAGCGGACCATCGGCCCGCAGAACTCGCCGTAGTTGCGCATCGAGAGGCCACGCGCTTTCGCGTGATCCCACAGGAACCCCGCCGGCGAGTAGGAAAGCGCGTCTGCTTCATCTTCGCCCATGCCGTCGGGATAACTGCGAGGCCAGCCGGCAAAGCTCTTTTCGAGGTAGTCACTGCCGAACGCCGCAGTGGTCCACTGGTGACCATCGGCGGAGAGAATGCCCGCGCAGTAGGTGTTGTCGAGCAGCACGAATTGGCGCGCGAGCGCGTGCTGGTTGGGCGTGATCCGTTCCGGGAAGATGCAGAGCTCGGGGTCGCCATTGCCTTCCTTCATGTCGCCGAGAACCTGGTCGTAGGTGCGGTTTTCCTTGATCACGTAGACGACGTGTTCGATGCGGCCTGGTTCGCCGATGCGTTCGGGAATGACGCGCGCAGGCTGATCGGGTCGCGGCGGCAACATTGCATATTCGATCGATGGACGGCGCAGATTGTGTTCGACCTGCGCGGTGAGGCGCGGCAGTTCGTCATCGTCGGGCAGCGGCACGATCGACAGCGAGCCGTGATACTGGTGCGAGTTGAACTCAGGCACTCCACTGCCCTTGCGCGGCCGGCCAAAACCGAGGCCTTTCACGTTGGCGACGAGCAGTTGGTCGTGCGATGCGTCAAAGCACAGCGCCCCGGGATACCAGCCAACAGGCAGGAAACCGAGCAGCTTCGAATCGCCGCGTTCGTCGGGATCGAAGTCGAATACGGCAATTGCGTTCATTGTGCCGTTGGCCACGTAGAGGCGTTTGCCCCCCGGCGAGAAGCACAGCGCGTTCGGCGAAGCCTGCAGCAGATCGTTGGGCTTGGCGCGCGCCCACAACGTGTCGACGATGGCGCCATCACGATCGAGGATCGACACCGTGTCACTGCCAGCGTTGGCGCAGACGACGAACTGCTGGTCGTGCGTGACCGCGAGATCGCTCGCGTGCAGGCCAGTGCGTTGTTCGCGCAACAGCGTGCCGGACGAGAGGTCAATGACACTGACCGTGCCCTCGTTCGCGATGTGGCGGATCGGGTCGACGCGCACTTCCGTGCCGCGGCCAGCCGGTCCCGTTAGGTCCCCTTCACCAGGCCGGCGCCCGCCCCAATTGCTCACAAACGCGCGATTCCCGGCGAGTACCACGTCAAATGGGGCCACGCCGACAGCAAACCTGCGCTGCACTTCGCCCGTCGCCGCATCGAGCTGAAACAGCTGATTGGAGAGGTTTCCGCACACGTACAGGACCTTGCCGTCGGGCGACAGCGCGAGGCCACTCGGGATCTCGGCTTCGCGGCGCGGTGCATTGGCGGCCGGCAGGGCGATCGTGCGGGAGGGGGTGACCTGGCCGGCCGCGTCCACAGCGAAGACCTTGATCGAACCGCGCACGTTGCTGAGGTAGATCGTGCTGCCATCTGGCGACAGTGCGAGCCCCGTGTAACTGACCTGCCCATCCTTGTCGGGTTTCAGCTCCATCGAACTCTGCGCGCCAGCGGGCTCACTCTGCTTCTCATTTGGCAGGGCAACGCGCTGCACGATTGCTCCACTGCGCGCGTCGAGCACAACGAGTTCGCTGGTCTTGCCGGCGGTGTAGATCTTCGTGCCGTCGCGCGATTGGGCGATCACCTGCGGCCGCATGCCGGGCAGGTCCACGAACGTGCCCAGCGGTGTCAGCGTCTGGTTGACCGGCGTGGTCTGGGTGCCATTGTCGGCTCGGCCGACGCGTTCCTGCGAAGGCTGCGGGCGCGCGGGCTCGGGCGCACTACAAGCGACAAAGGCGAACGGAATGGCGAGGAGGATGCGGGCGCGCATTGGCGCATCGTGCAGGGCCGCAGGGCAACGCTCCAGTCTCGCGTACTATCTTCACGAGAGCTTGCCAGCGGACTCGGCGCGCAGACTCAGATCAAAGACCGTGCGCCAGACGAACAGCACGCTGATCGCGACGAGGCTCGCGAAGAAGCGCAGGATGTAGCCGTAGTCGGAGTCCCCTTCGAGGAAGTGCGGGCCGATCCAGAGCAGCAGGCCGAGCGCCAGCATCAGCCACTTCCCTCGCCCAAACAGCCAGGTCGTGGATACGAGCGGCGGGATGCCGATGCAGAGCCAGACGAACTGGGGGGCGATTGGCGGGTTGTTGTCGGTCCCCGGCAGGACCTGCGAAACGCCATAGAAGATGCCCATGAGGGCCGCCAGCTGGGTGGCACCACGAAAGACCCGCAACCCGATTCGCACGACCTTGCCCAAGAACACGATTTCGGGCTCGCGAACGGGTGCGGGTGGCGGCGGCGGCGTCGTCGGGTCGGTCGGCACGCCCCCCACACTACTCGGAAGTGGTCGCGGGACCACGAGAACGGTTTGGAAGCGCGGGGTTCTTCAGCGCAGACGCGCTTCGATTTCGGGCCGCAACCACTCGGCGACCTGCTTGCAGCCGGCCGCGCTGAAGTGCCAGTCCTTGGCGAAGTAGAGGTCGCGTTTGTTGGGTGCGGCGAGGATGCGCTCGGTGAGGTCGATCACTTCGATGCCTTGTGCCGCGAGCAAACGCACGAGGCGCGCGTGGCCGCGGCCACGTTGGTGCAGGGCGGGATCGAACTTGCTCTCGGTTAGCAGTGCGCCGTAGTCGCGCAGCGCCACTTCATGACCGGGCAGCAGCACAACGAAACGCGGCAAACCCTCGGCAGCGCGCGCAAAGGCGAGAAAGGCCTCGGAGAGCGTATTTTGGACTTCGCCAAGGAATGGCAGTTCGGCGTCCTTTGCAGGGTCGCGGTCGAGAAACAGCGCTTCCGCCATGCTGATGCCCGGCCCAACGGGCTTGATTGCGCCAAGTGCGATCGACTGCAGGTTGTTCTGCAGCATGCGTTCAAAGTGGTACCACAGGCGCGAGGTCACCATCATGCGAAAGCGCCACGAATTGCGCGCGATGCCCGCCGGGCCCGCAGACATCAGCCAGCCATCGACCACGCTGAGCGGCTCCTGCATGATGTCCAGCACATCGTTGCCGACGTACATGGTCGCGACCACGACATCCGGTTGCAGCGTGGGCCGGAAGCGATCGAGCGTGTAACTCCATTCGCGCGGGCTCGTGCCATACATGCCGGCGTTGCCGACGGTCACCTTCGCGCCACTCGCGCGCATCTGCTGTTCGAGGTCGGCGGGGATCGTCTGGTTGTCTTCGACGCCCATGCCCCAGATGTACGAATCACCGATCATGAGCACGCGCTTCTCGTCGGGGGCTTTCGGCCCGATCTCGGGGCCGCGCAAACCCATCGAGTTGGTGTGCACGGGCACCTGGCGACCCTCGACGAATTGGTTGCCGCTCCAGCCAGGCGTGGTCTCGATGCGCCCCTTCCCGTCGAGCCGGTAGAAGCCGCGCATGTCCTCGAGCGGCAACTTCAGCGGGTCGTAGATACGTAATGCAATCTCGGCCACCACCAAGCCGCCCGCGAGCCCGATGAGAATGGCGCCAAGGCCGAATAGGAGCTTGGTGCGGCGGGAAAGGCGGCGTCGAGAGGTCGGCGGCGAGGTGGCGGTCACGGCCTGCGGATGCTACTCGAATCGGCCCTTCACTTTGGCGCGAAGATCCGGTTGCCAGCGCCGCGAGTGGGCCGGCCGCAATTCCGTTGCCGATGCCATGAACCGAACAGCTACCGAAGGCGAACGGGACCCCGGTTCGCTATGGTTCGGCCTCGAATGGTCAAGAATCCTCCCTTCCGCCGAGTCCTCATCGCCAACCGCGGCGAGATCGCGGTTCGCATCGCGCGCGGCTTGCGCGAGCTCGGCATCGAGTCGGTCGCTGTGCACAGTGAGATCGACGCGCGTTGCGCCCATGTGCTCGCCGCCGACCACGCCGTGTTGCTCGGTGGCAACACCGCCGCTGAGAGTTACCTCGACATTGGCAAGGTGATCGCCGCGGCGAAGTCGAGCGGCGCCGAGGCGATCCACCCCGGTTACGGTTTCCTGAGCGAGAACGCGGCGTTCGCGCGGGCGGTCCGCGATGCAGGTTTGGTGTTCGTTGGGCCCAATCCCGAAGCGATGGAGCGCCTTGGCGGCAAGAAGGCCGCGCGCGAGGAGGCGATCGCCGCGGGCGTGCCGGTGATTCCGGGCACCGAACAGGATGTGGGCGACGCGGGGCTCATCGAGGTCGCGAAGAAGATCGGCATGCCGGTGATGGTGAAAGCGAGCGCGGGCGGTGGTGGGCGCGGCATGCGCCTCGTCGAGCGCGAGCAGGATCTTGCGGAGGCGTTGATGGCGAGCCGCCGCGAGGCCAAAGCCTCGTTTGGCGATGATCGCATGATCCTCGAACGCGCGGTGTTCCCGGCGCGGCACATCGAGATCCAGCTGATCGGCGATCGCCACGGCAACGTGGTTTCGCTGCACGAACGTGAATGCTCCGTGCAGCGCCGCAACCAGAAGGTGCTCGAAGAGGCGCCGTCCGCGGTCGTCGACGAAGCGCTGCGCCAGCGCATGGGCGAATGCGCGGTCGCACTCGCCAAACGCGTGGGCTACGACAACGCTGGCACGGCCGAGTTCCTGCTCGACGACCACGGCAACTTCTACTTCCTCGAAGTCAACACGCGCCTGCAGGTCGAGCACCCGGTCACCGAATTGGTCACCGGCGTCGATCTCGTGCATTTGCAGATGCACGTTGCCGCGGGCGGCAAGCTCACCGACCTGTTGGCGGGCAAGGATCTGCGGCCGCGCGGTCACGCGATCGAAGCGCGCATTTGCGCGGAGTCGCCCGAGAACGGCTACCTTCCGGCGGCTGGCCTGCTGCGGCTCGTGCGCGAGGCCGAAGGGCCCGGCATCCGCATCGACAGCGGTGTCTACACGGGCTGGGAAGTGCCCCCGTTCTACGATTCGATGCTCGCAAAGCTCATCGTGTGGGCGCCCGATCGGGCGACGGCGTGCCAGCGATTGAGCCAGGCGCTGCGCGACACCGCGTACCTCGGCATTCCGACCAACGTCGACTTCCTGCGCCGTATCGTCGATGACACGGCGTTCCGGCATGCACGTTTGCGCACCGACATGTTGAGGCTGCGGCCGGAGCTTGCGGATGGCCCGAAGGAGCCGCCCGAGGACCTCGCGCTCGCGGCGGCGGTGCTGTGCCAGGCGGTGGCGCCGCGCGCGGGCTCGTCGTCGAGCAATGGTAGTAACGGGAACGGTGGCGGACAGGGTTCGACCGCACCGTGGCAGGATCTGGCCGGATTCCGCCTGTTTGAGGGCACACGATGAAGATCAGCAGAGAATACGTTCGCGGCGGCAAGACCGTTGCGGTGTCCGCCGAGCACCTCGAAGGGGATCGCTGGCGCGTGCGCGTGGGCGAACAGAGCTACGAGTATCACGCGGTGGCACTTGGTGATGGTGGGGTGCGCCTGGCCCCCGTTGGCCAGGAGTTCGATCGTTCGTTCGTTGCCTACGGCGCGCCGGCGGGCAAGGAGTTCATGGTGCGTGTCAACGGCCGCACCCACACGCTCGCTACGCCCGCGAACAAGCGCGGTGGTGGCGGCGGTGGCTCGGATGGCACGATTCGCGCGCCGATGACGGGCACCGTGCTCGACGTGATGTGCAAGCCCGGTGACACGGTGGCGGCCGACCAGGCGCTTGTCGTGTTGTCGGCGATGAAGATGGAGCACAAGCTCACCGCCGGCATCGCTGGCGTCGTGCTGAGTGTTGCCGCCAAGAAGGGGGGCACGGTCGATCAAGGTGCCGCCCTCGTTGTCGTTGAACCCAAGAAGGAAGCCAAGGAATGAGCGATCCGCGTTATCCGATCGGCACGATCTCGCTGCCGGTGTCCCTGACTGCGCCGACGCGCGCTGCGGCAATTGCACGCATCGCCGCATTGCCAAATCACCTCTACGATGCCGTTCGCGGCCTCGATCAGGCCCAGCTCGATACTCCGTATCGCGACGGCGGTTGGACTTTGAGCCAGGTTGTGCACCACATCGGCGATAGCCACGTGAACGCGTATGTGCGCCACAAGCTGACGATCACGGAGCAGGATCCACCGATCAAAGCCTACGACGAGAACCAGTGGGCAAAACTCGCGGACGCGAACGGGCCGATCGGTTCGTCGCTATTGCTTGTGCAGGCCATTCATGATCGCTGGTCGCACTGCTTGCGCACGTTGCCCGAGAAGGCGTTCGCTCGCACCTGCGTGCACACCGAGCGCGGCAAGATGACGCTCGACGATCTCGTGGCGCTGTATGCGTGGCACGGGGATCACCACGTTGCGCACATCACGCAGCTGCGGCGCAGCAAGGGCTGGTGACGCGAGGGAGGCCGTCCCTCATGCGCCGAAGAAGTGCCAGTGGATGCGCTTCACTGTTGCGATCGGCGCGCCATTGAGGCAAGGAAACAGTTGTTCCGTGAGGTGTGCGCGAAGCTCAGCGTCGGGCAGGTCGAAACGCGAGTGCAGTGGTCCGGTGGCCGACCACGTATCGCAGAGTTTGGGGATGCCGGCGCAAGCCGCTGCCAGGTTGCACTCGATGCACTGTGCCGCGAGTGCATCCTGATCGGCTCGGACGGTGTAGGTGAAGGCAAACTTGACGCCCACCTTGGTCGTGCCGTGGAACCACTCGAGTTCGACGATTCGGGCACTGGTCACCTCGAACGTGTCCTGGTCCATTGACCGCACCGCCGCGATCTCGCCCATGGGCGCTGGCGCGAACTGCGATTCGCCCGGCGAGCTCGTCTGGCACGCGCAAAAGGCGAAAAGGACGCTGATCAGGAGAACAGGGTGCCGGAGAGTCATGCGCATGGCTCCCCTGCTATCGGCAGTTCCGCAGCGTGGAGTTGACTCCACGGAGATCTGGCGCGACGTTCGCACCTCGCTGGACGCAACGTAGGATATCGCCCCCCTTCGGGGCGCCCCGTGCGTCCCCGAGGAGAGCTCCCGATGGTCAGCCCACAAACCCCATTCCATCCGATCATCTACGTGCGCGGTTTTGCGATGACGCGCGCTGAGATTGACGAGACGTCCGCGGACCCGTTCTGCGGCTTCAATCTGGGATCTACGGTGTATCGCGCGGTGCCCGACAAGAAGCGTCCGCCGCGCAAGTACGTGTTTGAATCGCCGGTGATCCGGCTCGGTTCTGACTTCGACTATCGCGACGTCTACGAAGATGGTTACGACCTGCTCGATCCGGAGTGGGAGCTCGACAAGGAGAACAAGCTCACGAGCCGTTCGATCGTCGTCTACCGCTACTACGACGAAGCTTCGACGCTGTTTGGAACCGGCAAAACGCCGCCGATCGAGACGTTTGCGACCAAACTCGGCGACTTGATCCTGAAGGTGCGAGACCTCGTCTGCGGCAACAAGGACAACGGCATCGCACCCGACGACTTCCGGTGCTATCTCGTCGCGCATTCTATGGGTGGGCTCGTCTGTCGCACGTTCCTGCAGAATGCGAAGTGCGACCCGAAGAAGGCGGGCAAGTTCGTCGACAAGCTCTTCACCTACGCGACGCCTCACAATGGCGTCGACGCCTTGGGAATGAACGTGCCAGGTTGGCTGTCGTTTGGCGACACGGACAACTTCAACCGCGATCGCATGGCCAAGTACCTGGCCCTCGATGCCGACGTCTACAAGAAGACGGAACGCGTCGATTGGCTGCCGGAATCGCGGTTTCCGGCCAATCGTGTGTTCTGCATGGTCGGTACCAATCGCCAGGATTACGAAGTCGCGATGGGTATGTCGCGCACGTTCGTTGGCCACGGCAGCGATGGCCTCGTTCGTATCGAGAATGCGACGTTGACGGGCCTCAAGGCCAATGGTCAGGCCAGTGAGCCATGCGCGAAGGCGTTCACCTATCGGTCACACTCGGGTGTGTACGGGATCGTGAACAGCGAAGAGGCCTACCAGAATCTCTCGCGCTTCCTGTTTGGCGATGTGCGCGTCGATGTGCATGCGGACTTCGACGAGGTGCGCGTTCCTGATGATCTCAAGGCCGCCGACAAGGATGGCAAGGTCGACGCGCTCTACCAGATCGAGATGACCGCGTCGCCGCGCGGCAAATTGTGGTACCTCTCGCGCCGCACGGCCGAAGAGGACTCCGCCTCCTGCTTTTCGCATAAGGGCTGGAACGCTTCGAAGAAAGGCATCACGAAGTACCTGTCAACGGTGTTCCTCGCCAATCGCGCGCGCGTCAACCAGAAGCGGCCGTCGCTTTCGTATAGCGTCATGTTTGGCGTACGGGTGCCCGACTACGAAGTCGATCGCGCGCTGTGGTTTGCCAAGCACTACGAAGGTGGGTACCTGTTCCGCAACGCGCTCGTGATCGAGCTGGTGCCGCCCCCCAAGGATGCGCCCGCCAAGGGTGGCGATTGGCACGTGGAATACGCGTGGCAAGGGCAGACCGTGCAGTCGGCGGACACCCCGATCGACACCAAGAAGATGACCAAGGGGCGCGTCGAAGTCGTGATCCCGTTTGACAGCGGCAAGTCGCCGGGGGTCAGCGGCAAACTGCGCTTCGTGCTTTCCGCGTGGAATGACGACGCCGAGGCAACTGAGTGAACGATTCGTCCGCATCTCCCCCGCAGCATTCGGTCCCCCTGCAGCACTCGGGGTTGGCCGGGCTTGCACTCCAGCTGCCGCCCGAAAAAGCGCTGCTGGCCCGTCGCATTGTCGCAAAGGGTGGCACGCCCGAACCCGAGGAGTTCGATCGTCGCGGCAAGCGGCTGTCCGCGAGCGAAGAAGCCGCGCTGCGAGCCTGGCTCGACGTCGGGCTCTGCACGCGCGTGCTCGAGGAGGTGCGGGCGAACGACGGCACCGTGAAGTTGCTGTTGGGGCTCCCGGACGGCAAGAAGGTCGAGACCGTTGCGATGACCGTTGGCGCATGTTGTGTCTCGACACAAGTCGGTTGCGCCGTTGGTTGCCGATTCTGCGCATCGGGCATGTTTGGCGTCGAAAGGCACCTTTCCGTCGATGAGATCGTCGAGCAGGTCATTCATGCGCGCCGGCAGATGAAGATCGACCGTGTCGTGTTCATGGGCATGGGCGAGCCGTCGCACAACCTCGAGAACGTGCTCGCGGCCGTCGTGCGCATTCGCGATGAGGTGATGATCACGAATCGCAAGCAGACGCTGTCGACGGTTGGTGGCGTGAAGGTGTTCGAGCGCATGATGCGCGCCGAAGTGAAGCCGTGCCTCGCGATGTCGCTGCATCTCGCTGACGACGAACGGCGTCGCGAGTTGCTGCCGCGCGCGCACAAGGATCCGTTGCGCGAGATCGTCGCCGCCGCGGCCGCGTATGCGACGGAGATGGGCACGCCCATCCAGTTTGAATGGACGGTGCTGGCAGGCGTCAACGACGGCGACCGCGATGTCGACCAGCTCTGCGAACTGCTCGCGGGCATTCGCGGCTTCGTGAACTTCATCGTCTACAACAAGGTCGAAGGACTGCCGTTCCAGTCGCCGCCGATCGAGCGCATAGTCGAGATGGTGCGGGCGGTGAAGGCGCGCGGCATCCTGGCAACGATCCGCAACTCGTCGGGGCCCGATGCGCAGGCCGCCTGTGGGCAGTTGCGGTTGCGCGATCGGGCCAGTTAACGCCCCTGGGCCTGGGCCGACATTTCGCGAATTGCTGCGTACTTTGGGGCTCGCTGCGGGCATACCCGCGTGTGACCAGCGTGACCGGACCACGACGAACCGCAACCAGCCCGAGCCCGGCGAAGGCGAGTCCGGAGGAGCTCACGGCTGCTGAACAGTTGCGCTGAGAGACTTTCGGACAGCGCGTGCGTACGGCACCGACATCGCCAACAATCCGCGGCATGGCCGAATCCCGCATCGAACTCGAGAGCAAGCTTGCGATCCTCGAACACACCGTGGATGCACTGAGCGGTGAGCTGGCCGAGCATCATCGACGCATCGAGATCCTGCAAGCCAACTTCGCAGCCCTGGTGCAGCAGGTCAATCGGATGCGTTCGGGCGGCGATGCGATCGAGCCGCACGACACGCCGCCGCCGCACTGGGGCGGCTAGCGGTCGACGCGGCGTTCTTTGTCCTTCTCTGCGTCCTTCGCGGCGTCCTTATCTGGCGCACCAGCCTTGCGCGTTTCGGCGAGGTGTTCGGCGAGCACGCAATCGCGCCCGCGGAAGGCTGCAAAGCGGCGCGCGAGCTCTTGGTCCGGAAGCCCATCTTCGATCTTGTCGCCGCGCTCACGCAGTTTGTTCAGCAGTGCATCGTGGTAGAGGCCGTCGCTCGCCTTCTTCACAACGAGTTCTTCGGCGCCGTGATGGCCAACGCCCACGGTGGTCACGTCGTCCTTGCGTTCGATCGTGAAGTCGTTGTCCCAGAAGAACCGGTAGGTCGCGGAATTGTGGATGAGGTCCTTCAACGCGTCGCCGCGGATGTCGACGGAGGCGGGGTTCACGCTGGTCTCCGTGATATCACCGCCGCGTGCGCGCAGCAGGTCGGTGCCGTAGCGGCGGGTCATCTCGCGCGGCAGGTTGTTGAGGAAGTGCTCTTCGAGCTGTTGTTTGACCCAGCGGTGGTCGCTCACCGCACACGGCAGGCGCAGCTCGACGCGGCCCGGCTCGATCACGAGCATCTTCTCGCCCGAACGCAGGAACTCGCGCAAGGCCTCACGCGTGTCGGCGTGGAACTTGTGGTTGACTCCATTCTGGGTCACCCCGGCCAGCGTCGCGGCCTGGAGGCCGACTTCGAGCATCGTATTGAGCTTCTGCAGGAACGCCTTTGCTTCGCGGATGCGCACAAACTGGTAGCCACAGAGCACACCCTTGGGATCGGTGAACAGCCCACCCGTCTCGACTTCCATGTGGGGCAGCAGCGCGCGACCAGGGCCCGCATCGACGGTGGGATCGACCTTGAGGGGCCAGTTGCACCAGAAGGCGAACTGGCCGTTCTTCATAGCCTTGTCGAGGTCGGTGAGCGCCTTCTCCATCGGCTTGTCGCTGCTGCCTTGCCCGTCCTCGGCAAACACGCCGCGGTAGACGACGAGGGCGTCGATACGATCCTGTTGGGCGTCGTAGCGGAACGTGATCTCCTGCGCATCGAACTCGAGGCAGCTGGAGAGCAGGAAAAGCATGGCGAGCAGCAGTAGGCGCAGGCTTAGGGGCATAGGGCCCTCCTTTGGGGGTCTTCCGGGCGAAGCACTGATTGGAGGCTTGCGCCAACCTCGGCGCAAGAGGTGCTTGCAACCGACCCGAAGCGAGGGCCCGCGGTGCGCGTTGTGGTGGCAGGTAGATCTCCCGGCCGTGCGCCGAACGGATCACGATCCCCGCGACTTCTGCGACCGTCCCGCCCCCTTGGTCGCCATTAAGCCGCGCCGCCACTGGGCGCTGGCGCCAACCGAGGCGGGCCCGGCCCGCCACTTCGCCGGCAGCTAGTAGCTTCTGTCGCCGACCAGGATGCGCGCGTCGTTCGACACGGACACACCAAACGGATTGTTGGCGATCGCCAGATCGAGCTGCATCGACTGCATGAAGAACGGCAGGCCGCGCACGCCCGGATCGGCCGGGAAGCGGAAGTCGATGAAGCCGACACCACCTGCGTCCGTGAAGATCAGCGTCGTCATGACGGGGTCGACGCGGATCATGCAGTGGTTGAACTGGTTGGGTTCGAGCGGCGTCATGTCATACGGAAGCGGCACCGTGCCACCGTTGGCAGTGTCGCGCGAAAAGCCGAAGAACGGCACGCAGAGCGCGTTTGGCAGCGTGTTGGCGAGGCGCACCGAGAAGGTGGAGCCGATCTGTGGCGACTCGGTGGAGGCCACCGAGAGGGCCGGGCGCACGCCGTTCGAGCCGGGGCAGGCGTTGGTCGACGGGGCGACCGCGTTGAACGCGCTGGAGACATACATCGCGTCGCAGGCCGCCGTGTGGACGATGTAGTCGCCGGTCAGTGCGAACGCGCCGCCGTAGGCCGCGAGGTAGTAGATGCCGGCCTGCGGGACCGTAAAGATCACGCGGCCGTGGCTGCCGGGGCCGCCGCTGCTGCCGGTGACGAGCGCCGTGCCCGTCGAGTCGTAGATCTTGAGATCTTCGTTGGTCATCGGCGTGGCGCTGTTCGGATCGCTTTCGCACATCGCGGCGATCGTCGTCGGGCCAAAAGCCACGAAGGCGAACCAGTCTTCTTCGTTGCTGCCCGTGCAGTTGCCAGTCAGCTTGTCACCCGGCGTGAAGAACGGGATGTTCGGGTTGCTTGGCAGGTTGTTTGGCTCGAGGCCTTCCCCGAGCGTGTTGGTGCCCGGCATGTCGAGCAGCCGCGTGCGGATCGCGTAATTGCCGGTCTTTGTGTAGTTGAAGGGCGCCGCCGCGACGCCAGCCGTGCCCGCGTCGACCTGGATGGCGTAGTTGCCAGCGGCGAGCGTGGTCGGGTGCGACAGCGTGAAGGCGCGGTGGCTCGTGGTGATCGAGCTGGAGCCGACCGGGCTGAACGGGATGTAGACGCCCGGGTTCGTCTCCTGGAAGAACTGCAGGCGCGTGTTGTCGAGTTGTGGCACGCCGCCGTCGTCGTAGCAGATGGCTTGCACGATGCCGCGGCCAGCCAGCGTGAACGTGTACCAATCGGTATCGGTCGGCGAGGACAGGTTGCCGGCAACCGTGTTGCCGAGCGTGATCGGCGTGGGGATACCACCAAGGCTCGGGTCGCCGTTGGGTTCCGCACCTTCGTTCGTGTGGATCACCGAGGCCGGCAACACGACGAAGTCGAGGCCGTAGTCGCCGGTCGTCGCCGCGAGCTTGCCGAGGATCTGGACCGTGTAGGTGCCCGCAGCGAGGTTCACACCGCAGTCGCTGAGCGTGCCCGATGCGTTGTCATTCCAGGCGAGCCGGCTGGTGCCCGTGGAGTCGAACAGGAAGACGCCCGTGTCGACGCCTGGGTTCACGCCGAAGTTGCCCGTCGTGCGCAGGTGGATCTCGGCGGGTGCGGCGAGCGTGAACGTGAACCAGTCCTGTTCACCCGCAACGAGGTTGGCGGTGACTTGGGCGCCAGCGACCAGCGTCTGCGCCTGGGCGACGGTGTCGTTGGGTTCGATCTCGGGATTGCGCTGTGCCGCAAGGCTGCAGGCGAGGGCCAGGGTGGGGAGCAGGGTGTATGTGGTGTTCATGCGATTCGGAGAATGCGGTCTCGACGAGTCGGCCAGAGGTGACTCGTGCATGGCGGAAGGCGCCGTTTCCCCGTTTCTGGGTCATGAGAATTCGGTTTCGCTAGCTTGCGGCGAGGAAAGTTGGACGCCTGCCTGGTGCTGGGTACGGTTTCCGTGCACCACCACCCGGAGTCTTGTTTGCTGCTTCCTAGCCTGACGACTGTTCGCGGCTCGCTCGTTGCCCTCCTCGCCGTCGGGGCTTCGTTGGTTGGAGCTTCGTTGACTGCCCAGACGGATCCGGGACCGGGCGTGACCTCGTCGACCAGGCTCAAGGAGCCCACCCAGGAAGAGCTCATGGCCCGCCGGACGGTGGTCATGGCGGCGCCGGTATTTACGAGGGCTCCGTGGTTGTTTGACTACGAGGCCGCGCGCGCGGCGGCCAAGGCCAAGGGCCAGCTCATCTTCGTCTACTGCACGCGCTCGTACCGGCCTGAAGTCGGCGGGCGGCAACTTGAGGCTGGCTCATTCTCCGAGCCTGCCTTCGTCGAGTTTGCGAAGAGCGTCGTGCTGCTCTGCAATATCACTTCGCACGTCGAGGGTGACAAGGACCAGGGGCTGCTGCAAGAGCTTGAGGGGCGGGCGTTTCCGCACCTTGTGTTCCTCGACGCGGACGGGGAGGTGTTCTGCAAGGTGCCGGCAGGTGAGGAAGAACGGGTCGTGACCAGGTTTGTCGAGTTGCGTGGTAAGGCCGAAGCCGCCCGAGCCCTGGCGGCGCGCTTTCGTGCCGGGGACAAGGCCGTTGCGCGGGAGCTCCTGATGGCGCGCTACTCGCTGAATGGGATCAGCTTCAAGGAAGCCACGGAACTCGCCAGCGAGATCCATGCCGACGCCGAGCAGCGTAAGCAGATCGACCAGGCGCTGCTCCAGATCGAGGTGCAGGAGTTGTCCGACTCCGCGCGGCTGGTCTCGGAAGTGGCTGTAGTGGGCCGTCGTTTTGACGCAATGTGGAAGCAGGGGCGAGTCCCCACAGGCGTGCCGGCGCGCAACTTCTTCTCGATGATCCTCACCGCCAAGGATGTTGATGGCGACGTCGAGGGATTTGGCAA
>JADZDL010000282.1 GCA_020851075.1 Planctomycetota bacterium
ACCGAAGAACATGCCAAGAGTACTGCCGAACACCTCCTGGTAGTTACTGGCACCGCTGAGGAGATCAAAGTCAGAGAACGGCAGCAGGATGGCCTGCCACTGCCCGTTGGTATTGATTCCGGGTGAGTTATACGAGGCAACCGGCTTGCTTACATTTCCAGGGATGGTCGGATCGTACTTGTCGAAAGACAGGCCGAAGTAGGAAATCCCAGTCGAACGCAATCGCAACTCGAAGGCCTCAACCGTGCCGCCTTGGGTCAGGTCACTGCCGAAGTCGAACGGCGGAACGTACTCGATGACCAGCGCCTGCGTGAACGTTTCGGTCGATCGGACTGTCGTCCTCCAAACACCACCTTGGATAACGGTCAGGCAGGCCGTTGACTGAGGGTTCGAGCACAGGAGATCGCGTTGCGTGCCTGCACCGAAGAAAGTGTCGGTGGTTTGGCGGCGCGGGTTCCTTACCTGCTGGTCAAGCAGGAAGTCCTCCACCCCAAACGTAGCTGCAAGAGCACCAGAGCACGTAAGAACACCAATCGCCGCTGCAGCGGCAGCCACACTCTTCATCGCTGGCTCCAAAGTTTGCCGACCAACGTTTCAATTATGTGGGTCTCCAGGCCACCCGAAGGCGGCTCAAGGCACGTCCCCAATCCCCTCGATCGCGGGGTCATGGAGGTGCTGACCTTGCGTGGCGCGATGGTGAGGAAGGGGACGGCACGCCGGCCTCTGTGCGCCGACATCGACAGAAAGACGCGCTTCGCTACATCGAGTCCGTACGTCGTCATGTCCATGTGGGGCCTCCGATCCTTGACGGGTTGGTGTGGGAACTCCACTCTGGCACGCCTCCGTCGGCACCGCGTGGCGCCCCCACTTGTGCTGCGCCAATGCGCCGCTCAGTGCCGAAGGCGGGCGGCGTCCATTCCATCTCGGTCGTTCGGCGGTCGCGCCAACGCTGTTGAGCGTGCTTGTGTTTCGCGATGCTCTTCGAAGCTCAGTCAGGGCAGCGTTGCTTCGTCGGATCTTCGGACCTGCCAGCCTTGTCACTTCATTGGTAGGTTGTGGCTCCTGATGATCGCCGCCCATTTGCCTTGTTCGGCTCTGATCAGGGTCGCCATCTGTTCGGGCGTGGTCGGTGCGCGTTCCGACCCGGCAGCGTTCAACCTGCTCTTCACGTCGGTCTCATTCAGGACGTTCGCACTCGCCTCGTTAAGGCGACGGACCGTCTGCGGTGGTGTCTCGGCTGGAGCCAGGATGCCAAACCAAGACGCACCGTCCACCCCCGGGTATCCCTGCTCGGCGATCGTCGGAATATCTGGCGCCGCTGCACTTCGCATCGTGCCCACGATGCCTATGACCTTGACTTTGCCGGCTCGCACCTGCGGCAGCGAGATCGGGAAGTCGGCAAACACTGCGTCAATATGTCCGCCGACCACGTCGATCATCGCTGGCGCGATGCCCTTGTAGGGGACGTGCATCATGTCGAGGTTGGTGGAACGCTTGAGCAATTCCACGTAGAGGTGCGTGACGTTCCCGACGCCGGCAGAGCCGAGGGTCAGGGGCGAGTCCCGCTGCTTGGCGTACTCGACGAGTTCGTGCATGTTGTTCGCTGGGATGTTCGGTGCCACCACGAGCGCGGTACCGTTAACGACGACCCGCGACACCGGAACGAAGTCGCGGAGAGGGGAGTAAGGCAGGGATCGGTACAACACGGGGCTGATGGTCAGCATTCCCGAGGTGGCAAAGACCAGCGTTGACCCGTCGGGTTTCGCCCTAGCAACCTGCCCCATGGCGATCATGCCGTTGGCACCCCGCCTATTTTCCACAATCACGGTGCCCCCGAGCGCCGGACCCAGTCTTTCCGCCAGGATGCGCGCCACGAGATCGGCTGGCCCGCCCGCATCGAAAGGCACCACCAAACGAATGGTCCTGTTTGAATCTGCTTGTGCACTTGAACCGAGGCAGAGGGACACTCCGATCAGGAGAGTCGTGATCCAGGACTTCACAGTACCTCCCGGCAAGACCACCGCTCCTCGGCGACGCTGACTCATCGGGTGTGCATCTCGTCCGGAGTGCTCACTCGCGGCCACGTGATCTTCCCCGCTGCGATCTCGGCAATACCAGCGCACAGACGAATAACCACCCGCCGAGAACGCCCCCGAGCCACGCGGCGTGCGCCAACGGTTCCGTCGTTCTTTCGGCGCTCAACTCCAGCTTGGCCGGGCCGACAGGAATGTCGTTGGCCGCTGCAAGACTTTTGATGTTCAACAAGTGAATCACGGGGACACCCGCTTCGTGCATCCGAAACAACAAGCCGCGTCGCTCGTCCGCGATATTGGGAACCCGCCTGAGCAACCCGTTGCCGATTGTGGCCGATTCCTCGACCCAACCAAGCGCCGTGACGCCGCCGCCGACATTGATGTAAGCCTTGGGTTTGCCACCCGCCGTGTAGAGGGACCAACGCCGCTCCATGTCGACTTTGACTGTGGGCACACCACCCTCGCGCAGGTATTCCGCGCCGTGCATGGCGATGGCGCTTTCGCCGATCGCATAGCCTTCCCCGTCCAAGCCGCCCTCAGTGTCGACGATGCCTCCCAGGGATGCATATTGCGACAGTCGGGGAATCAGGCGCCGCTCATGGAGGTGTCTTTCCATGTCCAGCCAGCTGAATCCAGGTATGTTCGCACCGAAGCTCGACGCACCCACCGACGAGATGATCACCGGTTCCACGCTCATAGCCGCGCAAGCACTCAGTGCGGCGATATTCAAGCCGGGTAAAGATCCTGTGAGCGACAGCGCGACTCTGTCTCCGGCCA
>JADZDL010000283.1 GCA_020851075.1 Planctomycetota bacterium
CGGTCGGCACCCTCGATGGCCGCCACCACAATCCGCTCGTCGGCGCCAATGCACCGTCGGGTGTGTTCCCGATCACGCCCGGCGTGAACAGCACGATCCAGCTGCTGACGGCGGCCGCGACCACCAACGAAGGTGCGCACACGACGACGTCCTACTGGGTCGACGTCACCAACGAGTACTGCCGCCGCATTCTCGGCAACTCGTCGCAGCTCAACACCGCGAGCAACATCACAGCCACGGTGAATATCGCGTCGACGTGCAACGCCTACTACACGGGCAACACGATCAACTTCTACCAGGCTGGTGGCGGCTGCGCGAACACGGCCTTCTCGACCGTGATCTCGCACGAATGGGGCCACGGCCTCGATGACCGCTACGGCGGCATCAGCAACAACAGCGGTGACGGCCTCAGCGAAGGTTGGGGCGACATCATTGGTTGCTACATCATGGACAGCCCGAACCTCGGCCAGGGCTTCCAGACCGCCGGCGTCGCACTGCGCAGCGGCAACAACACGAAACTCTACGGCTCGCAGACCGAGGTTCACGCCGCGGGCGAGATCTGGATGGGCTTTGCGTGGAAGTACCGCGAGAACCTGCGCGCCGCGTTCGGCACGCCGGCCGCGCTGCAGATCTCGGAAGACACCGTGATCGCCTCGATCGTCGCCGATGCGACCACCCAGGCCAACGCCGTCATCGAGGTGTTCGTCGCCGACGATGACGATGGCAACCTCGCCAACGGCACGCCGCACTACGCGCAGCTGAGCGCGGCCGCGATCACCAAGGGCATGCCCTACCCGCAGATCCAGGTCGCCAGCGTCAACACGACGCCACTCGCCAACACGAGCGTGCGCCTCTCGCCTCGCCTCGTCACGGCCACGGCCGCGCCGGTGTCGAGCGGATCGATCACGCAGGTCCGCCTCGTCTACAACTCGGGCAGCGGCTCGCAGACGCGCATCATGGTGCCAAACGGCGCCCTCAACGGCTACCGCGGCATGCTGCCCGGCATCCTGAGTGGCTCGGTCACCTACCACGTCGAAGCGACCCACAGCAGCGGCACGATCGTGCGTTCGCCCGCTAGCGGCGAATACACGTATGTCGTCAGCGTGCCGCCGAGCGGCCCGTTTGTCGGCTTCTTCAGCGAGACGTTCGACGCCGGTGCGGTCGGTTGGACGACCGGCACGACGTCCGGCGTGGGCAACGACTGGCAACGCGGTGTTCCCAACGGCAAGAGCAGCACTGTGTCCGGTGTGTTCTGGTCCGACCCGACGGCCGCGGCGAGCACTGGCTCGGTCTACGGCACGGACCTCGGTGCGGGCACGAGCAACGGCCGCTACCCGAACAACATCAACTACTACCTGCGCTCGCCGGTCATCAACTGCTCGGGTCGCACGGGCGTGACGCTGCGCTTCAAGCGCTGGCTGACGGTCGAAGAGGGCATCTACGATGTCGCTTCGATCTCGGTCAACGGCGTCCAGGTGTGGGCGAACCAGCAGAACGGCAACCTCGTCGACTCGGCGTGGACGACGGTGGAATACGCGATCCCGGCCGCCGACAACAACTCGGCCGTCCAGGTTGAGTTCCGCCTGCAAACCGACGCCGGCTTGAACCTCGGCGGCTGGAACATCGACAACTTCGAACTGGGCACGCGTTTCACCACGCCGCTCAACGCGGAGCTCACGATGCGGCCCGAGCAGGCCACGGCTGGCACGCCGATCAACGTCGCCGTGACCACGCAAGGCGGCCCGAAGCTGTTCTACCTCGTGCTCGGTGACAGCACCGGCCCGACGCTGTTCCCGGGCGTGCCGCCGATCCTCGTCGGTGGCAGCTTCTTCACGGCGTTCCCCGCCGTGACGGACGGCGCTGGCAGCTACGCCACTTCGTTCCCGGCCCCGAACGCGGGCGCGACGACGGGCGTGATCTGGTACAGCCAGGTCGTGACGCTCGATGCGACGAACACCTCGATCGTCACGTCGAACCAGTGGCTCAACCTGTTCACGCAGTGATCGGCTGAGACTGGTTGCATTGCAGCCATAGGGCTCGCCAGCGCGAGCCCATTCACCGCGCGGGGCAGTAGGACGTTCGTCCTGCTGCCCCGCGCGCGTATGGTGCCCACGTGCGCACCGCCTCCTGGTTGTTTGCCTTCGGCCTCGGCCTCCGACTGCTGTTCTGGCTAGCGACGCCAGACCGCGGCGCCGCGTGGAACCTCGCCTTCCAAGGCGATGCCCCGGTCTGGCAAGAACTGGCCACCAACGCCGCGGCAGGCACCCCCAACGAACTGCTGCGCTTGCCGCTGCGGCCGCCGGGCATGCACTGGCTGGTCACCCACCTCTGGAACGGCACCGACCACGTCTGGCTGCCCAGGCTCGTCTTCGTGCTGCTCGGGGCCACGATCGCGCCACTCGTCTTCGCGCTGCTGCGGCGCCACCTGACGCCGCGCGCGGCCACGCTGGCCGCCGCCCTCTGCGCCTGCGCGACCAACCTCATGCTGCTCAGCAGCGGCCTGCACAGCGAACTGCCCTACCTGGTGCTGGTCCTCGTGTCGTGGTTTGACCTCGACCGGCTGCGCCAGGAACCCACCGCCTGGGTCGCGATCCGCTGGGGTGCCCTGCACGCCGTGCTCTGCCTCTTGCGCGCCGAGCACACGCTCACGTTCGCGGCGTTCCTGTTCCTGCTGCTCGTGCAGCGCGCCCCACAATGGCGCAGGACCGCGATCTACGCGCCGCTCAGCCTCTTCCTGTGCCTCGTCCCGTGGCACTACCTCGCCTGGCGTCAGGTCGACACCTACAACACCACGGGCGCGCCGTCGTTGCCGCCCGCGGGCTACCGCGCTCCTGGCCTCCTACCATGGGATGCGGCCGCGCTCGCGCGCCTGCGCACACTGCCCGCGTTCCAGCAGGGTCCGTGCTTCCAGTTCGTGACCGACACGATGCACGCGCGCGGCAAGGAACAAGTGCAGGCCATCGATCTCGAGGTGCTGCGCGAAGCCTACGGGGTCTGGCCCGAAGCGATCCCACGCCCATTCGTCTGCCTCTACGGCGGCCTCAACTTCTTCCTCGGCAACACGCCCGAAGCTGCGGGCGGCTTCTCGCAAGCAGCCCTCGACCGACTGCCGCCACTGCTGGGCGGCCCGTCGCGCTATCCGCCCGGCCTCGTGCAGGTCCTGCCGCGCAACGGCACGTTGGCACTGAGCTATCCACCCCACCTCGACCTGCTCGTGCACGGTTACCGGGCCGGCCTCGCCGAGATCACCGCCGATCCCGGTAGCGCTCTCAC
>JADZDL010000284.1 GCA_020851075.1 Planctomycetota bacterium
AAAAGCGGGCTCTCGATCTGATCGAGGGTATTGCTGCGATGAACGCGTAGACAGTAACCGCGCATGATCAATCATCACATCTATAGGATGCACGCCAACATGCGCTTCAACCCCCCTGGAACTTCAGTTTAGTGGGTGGAATGAGTTTGAGGTGCCACTGCAGCGGGTCTCAGATGTGGTAGAGCCGACTGCTTTGGCTGCCCGTCTCGTGGGAGAGCGTGCTGGGTCCATGGTGGTCACCCTTGTGCAAGCTGACGGCGGGGAGGTTGACCTGCCTGGCGGTTTGGCTAGCATATCGTATGACTTGCCAAGTGGTCTAGCCTCGTTCGGCTTTCCGTTCGGTGAGCCAGCAGTGGTCCCGTCTGGCGAGTTCCGGTTGCTCGCATCAGGTGAGCTTCCGGACGACCTCTTTCCGGCGCAGATTGGTAAAATAGAGCCAGGGGTGCGCTCGGAGATTCGTGTTGTGGTACCTCCAGTTACGAGGTGGCGGGTTGTGCCAAAGTTGCCTGGTGGAGTCAGTCCATCCAGATGGGGTTTGCAGTTCGTAGGCCGAGTCAAAGAGCATCGCGGCTTGTTTGGGAGAGACTGTACCTTATACACAAAAGACGACACTGTGCCATTTATCGTGTATGTGCAGGGGTATGTCCCAAAGACTGGCATTCTGGATCGATTATCTGGCCTTCGCGCCAATGGGGGCCTGGAGCATGTTGTGATTGAGATGGCGGAGCTTCAGCGATTGTGATGCGTGGAATGTGGACAGAATGGACATGCAAGTGCGTGGACGGGCCGAATGCTGGGCACAGCCATTGGGTACCTGGTATCCCGATCCGTCTTCATGGGCCACGGCGAGGCCGTTGTCACGGCCAGCAACCCCATCCGTGCCCCGCGCCCGGAATCGTCGCCATGGGGCCTGTCGACTTCAGGCAGGGGCGGCCCGCGGTGGGGCATGCCGATGTGCCGATGTGCCAGCAACTCAAGGCGGGCCGTTCGCCGCTTTGCCTGGCTAGCCGACGTGGCGAGTTGTGCTCAAGGGGCCCGCGTTGGCGTGCTCAGGCTTCGCCTGGCATCCGTTGGTCGACCTCGCGGGCTTCGTGCTGGGAATGGAGCGCCAGTGCACAGGTTCGTTATGCGGCGGTGCTCACCGCGGAACGCGTCGCCTGCAGTCGGCCGCAAACCGCGCGAACCCTGCAAGCCGCGCGAATACTGGCCGCAGGAATGTTGGAGGTCCCGCCCAGAATCGAACTGGGGTAGACGGATTTGCAATCCGTTGCCTAACCACTTGGCTACGGGACCGTAGGGCGAGCAGGTTAGCAACCTGGCGGCCGGGTTCAAGCGCCTACCTGAAGGTCCGGCGAGAATGGTGGGGCGCCGCGCCGCCGAGTGCGTATGCTGCTCGGCCGCTTGGGCAGAGACCCCGCCCGGGCATCATGCCGTGAAGACCAAGAAGCACATCCACTTCGAGTTCAGCCAGGAGCTCGTTCGCGAACCCCTGCTCTACAAGATCAACCGCTCGTTCGACGTCGAGTCGAACATCCGCGGCGCGTCGGTTACCGAAAAGGGCGGTTTCATCGCCCTGGAGCTGATCGGCGAAGAAGCGGAAGTCGAGCGTGTGCTCGCCTACCTGCGTGGCCAAGGCGTCAAGCTTGGCGAAGGGCTCGGGAGCCCCGAGCGATGATCGTGGGCCTGTGGCCGCGCCTGCTTGCGGTGGCGGTGGTGCTCTGTGCCGCGCCGCCGGTGGTTCGCGAACTGCCCAACGACCTCGTGGCGTTGGGCCACAGCGCGGCCGTGGTCACCGCCGAGCCGCACGCGACGGCGGTAGGCCTCGAAGTGCTGCAGCGGGGCGGCAATGCGGTCGACGCGGCGGTGGCGGTGGCCCTGACGCTGGCGGTCACGCACCCGCAGGCCGGCAACCTCGGGGGTGGTGGCTTCCTGCTCATTCGCATGGCCAATGGCACCACGAGCGCCATCGACTTCCGTGAGACGGCGCCCAAGGTTGCCACCACGGACATGTACCTGCGGCCCGATGGCAGCGTCGATACCGACAAGGTGCAGTTTGGGGCTTCGGCGGCAGGCGTGCCCGGGAGCCCGGCGGGGCTGGTGCTGGCGTTGCAGAAGTTCGGCACGAAGACCTTGAAGTCGGTCGCGGCGCCGGCGATCCGGCTGGCGCGCGAAGGGTTTGCCGTCGACCAGTTCCTCGCGGCGTCACTCGTTGAGGAGCAGAAGGGGCTTGGCCGCTACCCGTCGACGCGCAAGGTGTTCTTCCGCGAGGATCGGCCGCTGCGCATGGGCGAGATGCTCGTGCAGGAAGACCTCGCGGGCACCCTGGAGCGGTTTGCCGAGCATGGTGTGCGCGGTTTCTACGAAGGGCGCACCGCGGAACTGATCGTCGCCCAGATGGAGCGCGACGGTGGGTTCGTGAGCCAGAAGGACCTGGCTGGGTATGCCCCGCGCGAACGGGCAGCGCTGCGCGCCAGTTACCGCGATTGTGAGGTGCTGACGATGCCACCGCCGTCGTCGGGTGGTGTCGCGTTGCTCGAGATGCTGAATCTGCTCGAGGCCTACGACCTGAAGGCGCTCGGGCATGGTGGCAGCGAATACCTGCACCTGCTGACCGAGGTCATGGCGCGCGCGTATGCGGATCGTTCGCGTTGGCTTGGCGATCCCGATCACTATCCGGTGCCCGTAGAAGGGCTGGTCGGCAAGGACTACGCAAAGACGCTGCGCGCCAGCATTCGGCGCGAGCAGAAGAGTGTCGTGTTGCCCGGCATGCCGCCCGGCGGCAAGGAAAGTGACGATACGACGCATTTCTCGGTCGTCGACAAGGACGGCAATGCCGTCGCGTGTACGACCACGATCAACTCGACGTTTGGCGCGATGGTCGTCGTGGATGGCGCGGGATTCCTGCTCAACAACGAGATGGATGACTTCTCGGCGAAGCCGGGCGTGCCCAACCAGTTTGGTCTCGTTGGCGGCAAGGCCAATGCGATCGCGCCGGGCAAACGCATGCTGTCGTCGATGACGCCGACCATCGTGCTCGAGAAGGGCGAACTGCGCCTCGTGCTCGGCGCGCCCGGTGGTGGCCGCATCATCACCGCCGTGCTGCAGGTGTTATTGAACGCGGTCGACTTTGGCATGGGCCTCGAACGGGCCGTGCGCGCGCCGCGCATCCACTACCAGTGGCAGCCGGAGACCGTGCGTTGGGAGATGTTCGCGCTGCCGCCCGACGTTCGCGAAGCGCTCGCGAAGAAGGGGCACACGTTTGATCCGCGCCCGCTCGGCGTGGGCCAGGTGTTTGCGATCGAAGTGTTGCCGGCCGGGGACCGCCTCGGCGTCTGCGACCATCGCAGCGGCGGTTCGGCGGCGGCCTACTGATCTCGCGTTTTCTTCAGCCTCGTTGATCCATGCATCCGATTCGCATCGCTCCTTCGTTGCTCGCTGCGGACTTCAGTCGCCTTGGCGAGGAGGTGCGTTCGGTGGAAGACGCGGGGGCGGACTGGCTGCACCTCGACGTCATGGATGGGCACTTCGTGCCGAACCTGACGTTTGGGCCGTTCATCACCGCGGCGATCAAGAAGTGCGCGACGAAGCCGCTCGACGTGCACCTGATGATCACCGATCCGTGGCGCTACGCCGATGCGTTCCTCGACGCCGGGGCCGACCTGCTGACCTTCCACATCGAGGTCGCGGCCCAGGGCGACGTCGGCAAGTTGCTCGACCACATCCGCTCGCGCGGTAGGAAGGCGGGGTTGTCCGTGCAGCCCGATACGCCGGTCGCTTTGCTGGCGCCGTTTGTCGATCGCCTTGACCTCGTGCTCGTGATGAGCGTGTTCGCGGGGTTTGGTGGCCAGAAGTTCATGGCCTCGGTGTTGCCCAAGGTGGGCGAACTGCGCGCGCTCGGGTACCGCGGCGAGGTGTCCATGGACGGCGGCATTGCCACAGGCACGATCGCGCAGAGCGCGGCCGTGGGCACCAATGTCTTTGTCGCGGGAACGGCCGTGTTTGGCGCCCCGGACCGGCGGGCGCGCATCGCCGAACTGCGGGCCCTGGCCAAAGGGGCGCGCGGGCCTGCGGGTTGACCTGCTGGGTT
>JADZDL010000285.1 GCA_020851075.1 Planctomycetota bacterium
GACATCGAGGGTTACAAGCACTCGGCGCGCCTGCTCACGATCGTGCTCGAGATCAGCGTGCTGATGGCCAGCTTCCCGAGCCAGTCGATCGCCCAACGCAGCTACGACTACCGCACGCTGGGCCTCGGCTACGCCAACCTCGGCACCGTGCTCATGCGCCTGGGCATTCCGTATGCCTCGCCCAAGGCCTATGCGATCGGCGGCGCCCTGTCGGCGATCCTGTCCGGCGAGGCGTATGCGACGTCGGCCGAGATGGCCAAGGAACTCGGCGCGTTCCCGCGCTACGAGCAGAATCGTGAACCGATGCTGCGCGTGATCCGCAACCACCGCCGCGCCGCCTACCACTCGAGCGCTTCGGAGTACGAAGGCCTGTCGATCACGCCGGAAGGCATCGATCCGAAGTTGTGCCCACCGTCGCTGCTCGAATCGGCGCGCGAATGCTGGGACCGCGCCCTGCAACTGGGCGAGAAGTACGGCTACCGCAACGCGCAGGTCACCTGCATCGCGCCGACCGGCACGATCGGCCTGCTCATGGACTGCGACACGACCGGCGTCGAGCCGGACTTCGCGCTCGTCAAGTTCAAGAAGCTCGCCGGCGGTGGCTACTTCAAGATCGCCAACCAGAGCCTGGCGCCGGCCCTGAAGAAGCTCGGCTACACGCCGTCGCAGGTCGACGACATCCTGACCTACGTGGTCGGCCGCAAGACGCTCGCGGGCGCGCCAGCGATCAACCACGAGACGCTGGCCCAACGCGGCTTCGATGACGCGGCGATCCAGCGCATCGAAAAGGGCCTCGAAGCGGCGTTCGATATCAGCTTCGCGTTCAACAAGGGCATCCTCGGCGAAGAGTTCTGCAAGACGAAGCTCGGCCTGTCGCCGAGCCAGGTCGAGGACTGGAGCTTTGACCTGCTGAAGCACCTCGGCTTCAGCAAGGCCGACATCCAGGCGGCCAACGACTACGTCTGCGGCTCGATGACCGTCGAAGGTGCGCCGCACCTGAAGGACGTACACCTGCCGGTGTTCGACTGCGCGAATCGCTGCGGCCGCAAGGGTCAGCGCTTCATCGCCTACGATGCGCACATCCACATGATGGCGGCCGTGCAGCCGTTCATCAGCGGCGCGATCAGCAAGACCATCAACATGCCGAACGAGGCCTCGCTCGACGACGTCAAGAAGGCCTACCAGATCGGCTGGAAGACCATGCTGAAGGCCGTCGCGCTGTATCGTGATGGCAGCAAGCTGAGCCAGCCGCTCAGCTCGCAGGTCGACGACGGCGGCGAAGCCACCGCCGCGGCCAGCATGGCGATGACGCCCGAAGTGCACGCGATGGCCGCGCGCATCACCGAGCGCGTCGTGCACCGCTACATCGCCAAACGCCGGCGGCTGCCAAACCGCCGCGCGGGTTACACGCAGAAGGCCGTCGTCGGCGGCCACAAGATCTACCTGCGCACGGGTGAGTACGAAGACGGCACGCTCGGCGAGATCTTCCTCGACATGCACAAGGAAGGCGCCGCGTTCCGCAGCTTGATGAACTGCTTCGCGATCGCGGTGTCGCTCGGCCTGCAGCACGGGGTGCCGCTCGACGAGTTCGCGGACGCATTCGTGTTCACGCGCTTCGAGCCGAACGGCATGGTGCAGGGCCACGACCAGATCAAGATGGTCACGTCCGTCATCGACTACGTGTTCCGCGAGCTCGCGATCAGCTACCTGGGCCGCGACGAGCTCGCCCAGGTGCAGACCGAAGACCTGCGCAATACGACGATGGGCGGCAAGGGTCCGGAGTTCACCGAAGAGGAAGTGGTCTCGGAGACCACCTACGAAGGCGACGTTCCGCCGCCGGATGTGCACGAGAATGCGCACCTGCACCCACACAGCCGCGGCATCACGCGCACCATCGAAACCAACGATCCGGACGCCGAGGACCACGGTGGCACCCGGCCTGCTCCGCAAGCGTCGACGCTCAACGCGGTCCTGCTGCGCGCAGAACCCGGCATGCAGAAGCGCACTGGCGACAGCCAGCAGCAGGACCGCCAGAAGCGCATGAAGGTCGCCGAGGCCCGCATGAAGGGCTATGAAGGCGATCCGTGCGGGGCTTGTGGCGCCTTCACGTTGGTGCGCAACGGCACGTGCCTCAAGTGCATCAGCTGCGGCGGCACCAGCGGCTGCAGCTAGGTCGCTCGCAGCACGTTCGCCTGCAGAACACGCTGGCCGACCCACCTTGCTAGCCAACCCTGCTTGCTAGCCAATCCTGCCCGCTGGCCGAATCGGCCAGCGTGATCAGGTGCCGGTCAGCGACTCGCGCCGAAACTCAGCGACGACCGCGGATCGATCTGGGGCAGCAAGGTCACGAACTGCTGCGTGCCCGGATCGACGGCCTTGATGCAGAGCATCGGCGTGCCCTCCCCGGCCATGCCACTCTGCGCCCCCGCGGTTGGCCAGGCCCAATCGAGCAACAGCCCCGTCGGCTCCGCGGCGATGAGCCCATTCGCGTCCCCGGGGATCGTGGTGAGCTTGCCGTGTTTGCCATCCATGCCGACGTTCACCCAGGTGAGCTTGGCACGCGATTGCCACGCCCCCACCCAGACACTCTTGCCGTCGGCCGCCGCGATCGGTCGCGAACCAACGCAGAGGTAGCTGCTCGTGCCCGTCTCGAGATCCAGCACGTGCACCGCAGGCACCTGCTCCCAGGCCAATTCGAGCGTTCCCGGGCCCTGTTGCCCGACGGAGCCAGCCGGCAAGGCCGTCTTCGCCAGCAGGACCACGTGCAGCAGGCGCTTGCCATCCGGCAACCACGCGAGCGGTTGGTCGACCACATGTTCGGCCACCACCTTGCTCGTTGCAGTCGCCAGATCCACGACTTCGAGCGTGCCTTCCTGCAGCAGCGCATCGGGCATCTGCCGCCCTTCGAGTCCCGTCACGAACGCGACCTTGCCACCGCGGGGCGACAGCGCGAGATAACGACCGATACGTCCCTTGCCGCCCGCGGCCCCAGCCAGCGGACTGCCCGCCCGTTCGATGTGGACCGTGTCCTTGCTGCCGTCGAGTTGGATGGTCTTCAGCTGATGCTTGCGGTCCTTCTCCTCGGCCGTGAAGAAGTGGTCCTCCACGTAGGCAATGCGGCCCTCCTCATCGGGTCCACTCAGTGAGTGCACGGTCGCGAAGGCCGTCGCTTCGCTGCCCGCCGCCGCGCGCACTACAGCCGTTGCACCACCGGGGAACGACACCCGCACGATGCCCCCGCGCGGCTGCGCCATGACCAGGTGGCCACGCAGACGCGTGAGCAGCTCGGGAGTCTCGGGACCGGGCACGGTAGGCACCTTCGGGCTGCAAGCGGCCAGCACACCCAGTGCAGCCAGTGTCCCCAACGAACACCGCGCGGCCAGGAATGGACGGCGGTTCATGCGACCACCCCATCGACCATGCGCCGAATGCCGCGCGGGTTGTCGTCGCGCAGCTCCGCCGGCAACAGGTCGTGTGGCCAGTCCTGCCAGCACACGGGCCGCACCCACCGCAGGATCGCCGTGGCTCCAACCGCCGAGAACCGCGCATCGGTCGCCGCCGGGTAAGGCCCGCCGTGCACCATCGAAGGGCACACTTCGACGCCCGTCGGCACCCCGTTCGCGATGAGCCGTCCCACCTTGCTGCGCAGCACCGTGAGCAGCTCCGCGAACTCGACGAAGTCGTCCCCATCCCCGTGCACGGTCGCCGTCAGGTGCCCGTGCAACGAGCGCGCGATGGCGAGCAGTTCGTCGCGCGAACCACCCGGCACAGCCAGCACGGCCGGCCCATAGATCTCGGTGCGCAAACGCGGGTTCTCCAGCACTGCCGCCGCAGTCGCCGACAGCAGCATCGGACACACCGCCGAAGCATCGGCGCTGGCCCCACTGCCCGTGGCGGCGACCGTCACCGGCAGTTGCTTCAGTTCGTCGAGCGTACGTTCGTAGCCGCTGCGAATCGTCGCATGCACGGCCGGACCAGCGCTCGCCGCCGCGAGTTTGTCGCGCAGCTTGTTGGCGAACGCTTCCGCGCCCTCGCCCGCGGGCCACAACACCATGCCTGGGCTCGTGCAGAACTGGCCTTGCGCGAGCGTCGCCGAGCCCGCGAGCTGTTCGGCAATCTGCACACCCCGCGCCTGCAACGCGCGCGGCAGCACGAACACCGGATTCACCGAACCCATCTCGGCAAACACCGGAATCGGCTCCGGACGGCCAGCGGCCAGATCCATGAGCGCTCGCCCACCGCGGTGCGAGCCCGTAAAGCCCACCGCCGCGATCGCCGGGTTCAGCACGAGACGGCCACCCGTGGCTTCGCTGCGGCCGTGCACGAGCGAGAAGGTGCCCGCCGGCAACCCGAGCGTGCGCACCGCCTCGGTGATCACGCGCCCGACGAGTTCGCTCGTGCCCGGGTGCGCGGGATGCCCCTTGCAGACCACGGGGCAACCGGCCGCGAGCGCCGACGCGGTGTCGCCGCCGGCGACCGAATAGGCGAGCGGGAAGTTGGATGCACCAAACACGGCAACGGGCCCCAGTGCCTGCAGCATGCGCCGCAGGTCCGGCTTCGGCAGACCGGGGCGTTTGCCGTCGGCATGGTCGATGCGAGCATCGACCCACGAACCGTCCTCGAGCAGCGCGGCGAACTGCTGCAGCTGGTTGCAGGTGCGCCCACGTTCGTTCAACACCCGCGCCTGCGGCAAGGCCGTCTCGGCCATCACACGCTGCACGAGTTCGTCGCCAAGGGCCACAAGGCCATCGGCAATCGTACGCAGCAGTTTGGCCCGCAAGGCGGGTTCGGTGGCCAGGAACGGCAGTTTGGCGGCCTCGGCCGCCGCACACGCCCGATCGATCTGGTCGGCCGACGCTTCGGCATACTGCGGCTCGAGGGCCTGCCCCGAATGGGGATCCCCCGCCGCGAATACTTCGCCCGTGCCGCGTTCCGCGCGGCCGGCAACGAAGTGCTCCCCGCGGAGCCCACTGCCGAGGCCCGTCACTTGCCCGCCCCCGGTCGCTTCGCCAGGGCCGTCTTGATCACGGCCATCGCATGCTCCCTTAGCGCCCCGGTCACCGGCGTACGCGGCAAGCGCACCCGCTCGGTGCCCTGGCCAACTTCCTGCTGCACGAGTTTGATGAGCTGCACAAACTCCGGCACCGTGTCGAGCCGCAACAGTGGCAAGAACCAGCGGTAGAGTTCGGTGGCTTCGGCCATCCGGCCCGCGAGCGCCAGTTCAAAGACCTGCACGGATTCGCGCGGGAACGCGTTGACGAGGCCGGCGACCCAGCCCGTAGCGCCCGCGGCGACCCCTTCGACGCACATGTCGTCCATGCCGACGAGCACCGCGAGCCGATCGCCGACGAGCGCCTTGATCGCCGTCACGCGCCGCGCGTCCCCGCTCGATTCCTTCACGGCCACGAGGTTCTCGTGCTGGGCCGCCAGCTGCTCGATGCAGGGCGGCGTGAAGTCCGTGCCGTAGGCGGGCGGGTTGTTGTAGAGCATGCACGGCAACTTCGTCGCGCGCAGCACCGCACTCACGTGGCCCGTCATCTCGCGCAGTTCGCCCTTGTGCACGTAGGGCGGCAACACCATGAGCCCGCGGCAACCGAGGCGTTCGGCTTCCTGCGCGAGCGCCACCGCTTGCCGCGTGCTGAGCGCGGCGATCCCGGGCATCACCGGCTTGTCGCCAGCGGCCTTCACGAGCGTGGCAAGGATCGCCTTCTTCTCCTCGAAGTCGAGCGTGGCACCTTCACCCAGCGAACCGAGCGGAATGATGCCCGAACAACCCTGGTCGAGTTGCCAACGGGCGTGGCGCGCGAGGAAGTCGTGGTCGACCGTGTCATCGGCGCGCAGCGGGGTGGTGATGGCGGGCAGAACGTGGCGGAACGGCGATGCGGACATGCTGGGCTACAGCGAACGGCACGCCGCGATCGACTGCAAGAGCGCGCCCGGAATCCGTGCCGCGACTGGCGCCGAAGGACCGCTTCGTGGATCCTGCGGCCATGGGTGGCACCCCCGCAGAACTCCTGCAGCAAGTGGTTCACAAGCTCGGCCTACCCGCGAGCAAACGCCACATCTTCCTCTGCGCCGATGCCAGCAACCCCAAGTGCTGCGACCCGCAGCGGTCGGTGCGCGCGTGGGACTTCCTGAAGGCCCGCCTGCGCGAACTCGGCCTGTCCGAAGCGGGCGGCATCCAGCGCACGAAAGCCAACTGCCTGCGCCTGTGCATGGGCGGCCCGATCGCCGTGGTCTACCCTGAGGGCACCTGGTATGGCGGCTGCGATCCCGAGGTGCTCGAGCAGATCGTGCAGCGCCACCTGATCGGCGGCGAGATCGTGACCGAGCACCTCATCCACCAACGCGAACTGTCGGGCTAGCTACGCATGCACGACCTCGCCGAACGCTTCGCGAACACGCCGTGCAACCGGTGGTTCGGTCTTGAGCTGCTCGCCTGCAGCCCCGAGCGCGTCGAGCTTCGCTGGCGGGTGCGCGCGGAGTTCCTCCAGGAAGAAGCAGTCGTGCAGGGTGGTCTGCTGACGTCCTTCGCCGACACCGCCGCGGTCTATCTGCTGTGGCCGTTCCTGCCGGCCAATCGCATCATGACGGGCACCGGCTGCACGATGAACTTCCTCGGTGCGGCCCTGCCCGGCGAAGAACCCCTGTGCGCAATCGCCGAACCCGTTCGCATTGGCAGCACGCTGGCCGTCTGTGAGAGCACGATCACGCAGGGCCCACGGCTCATCGCGAAGGGGTCCTTCACGTTCCTGATCCGCGACCGCCGCCCATGATCACCCCCCCGCTCGAACTGCTCTGGGATGGGCCCGACGACGCGCCGCTCACCGTGATGCTCGCGCACGGTGCTGGTGCCGGCATGGAGCATCCGTTTGTCGAAGCAATCGCCCACGGGCTCGCGGCGCACGATCTGCGCGTGGTGCGCTTTGAGTATCCCTACCAGCGTGAGGCGCGCGCCGGCCACCGTCGCGCCCCAGACCGCATGCCCGTGCTGCACGAGACGATGCGCGAAGTGCTCGCGTTGTGTCCCAAAGGCCCGATCGTGCTCGCCGGTAAATCCATGGGTGGCCGCGCGTCGACGATGCTCGCCGACACGATCGCGGCGCGCGCCTGCATCGTGTTTGGCTACCCGTTCCACCCGCCGAAGGAGCCGACCAAACTGCGCACCGAGCACCTCGCCAGCCTGCAAACGCGCACCCTGATCCTGCAAGGCGAACGCGATCCCTTTGGCACGCGCGAACAGGTCGAGGGCTACGTGCTGTCGCCGGCAATCACCGTGCAGTGGCTCGCCGATGGGGACCATTCGCTCGCGCCGCGCCAGCGCAGCGGTTTCACCGCCGAACAACATCTGGCGACCGCGATCGCGGCGGCGGCGGCCTTCGCGAAAGCGTGAAGGTGCTGCGGGGTAGAGAGCCGGCCGCGTAACGGCCGCACGCAGCCGCGGCACTACTTGTGCGCGTGATCGTGCTCGAGGTGTTCGCGCATCGGATCGCCACCGAAATCGTGTTCGAAGTCGCGCCAGACCGTGTGCACGTGGTTGGCGTCGTCCTGCGTGCAGTCGTACTCGATCGCAAACTTCAGTCCGTGGATGCGGTAGTAGTGGCCCTGGCCACGCTCGCGCCCACCGGCCCATGCAAACGACATTTCGTCGAGCCCCTCGGCGCGCAGCTTCGCGAGTTCCTGCGCCGCAAACTCCGCCCGCAGCACGTGGGCATATTCTTCGACGAGCCGCCAGAGCACGCCGCGCTGGGTTTCGTTGAGGTCCTTCCAGGCGACCCCGCGGCGCGGACCGAGTTCGGCGGGCGCCTTGCCCGGGCCTAGCAGCACGTCCTTCGGCGCCTCCACGGCAATCACGGCCTTCTGCAACTGCGCTTCGTCGAGCAACAGCAGGAACGCGCGCGCGAGGTCTTCTTCGGCGCCGAGCACCCGACGGCGCTGCGCCGGCGCACCGGCGACCGCGTGCGGATTGCTGCCGAGAAATTGCGGTGTATGGCCAACGAGTTCGCCGGCGCGAACCGCGACCTGCAGCGACACATGATGCCCCTGGAAGCGCACGACATACGTGCCACGCGCCTCCGGCTCGCCGAGCACGAGCAGCGCGTAGCGCGCCGGATCACGATGGCTCGCGTCCTGCCCCTTCCCGGTCTCGATCTCGCGCAGCACATCTTCGAGAGCCATGATCGCACTCGTCTTCTCATAACCGCGCACGCTCAACATCGAACGAAGCAGTTCGTGGGCGACGGCCTTCTGCCCGGCATCGAGCGCACCGATCTCGATGCCCGCGTAGCGCCCCGGCACGAAGTTCCATGCCGTGCGTTCGGCATCGCTGAGTGGCCGCTGCGCGAGTTTGCGCTGTTCGGCCGTGAGTCCGTCGAGGAAGGCCTTCGCCGCGCGCGCCACAGGCACCGTCCGGCCACCGCTGGCCTCGGCCTGCTGCGACCAGATGGCGATGCCACTCACGAGGGCCGTGAGGGTCGTGATACCGATGGCGAGCGGTGCGTTCATGAAACCTCGACTCCCGGGCGTTTGCCGATCACTGCAGGTTGAGGGCCGCGGCCACCAGCGCCGCCTGTTCCGCCTTGTGCTTCTGCAGCGAGCCCACAGCTGGACTTGCCGCGGCACGCCGCGTGGCGGCACCTGACCATGCAAACCGATCGCGCACGAAGGTAAAAGCCCCCATGTTGGCGGGTTCTTCCTGGCACCAGACAAACCGGGCCTTGCCGTAGCGCTGCCGCAGGGCCGCGAAGGCCTCCGCCGGCCATGGATAGAGCAATTCGACGCGAACGAGCGCGATCGGCGCGTCAGCCGGCCGCGCCTGCAGCAGGTCGTAATAGACCTTGCCCGAACAGCAGACGACCTTCTGCACGGTGCTCGGATCGCGTCCACCCGCGCGGAAGGCCGGATCGTCGAGCACCGCGCGGAACCCACCGCGCGCGAGCTCGCTCGCCGCGCTGCCAGCTTCTTTCTGCCGCAGCAGGCTCTTCTGCGTCATCACGACGAGCGGTTTCTGCTGCGGATCGAGCGCCTGCGCGCGCAGCAGGTCGTAGTAGCTGGCCGCATTCGACGGATTGGCTACGCGCAGGTTGTTCTCCGCGCACAGTTGCAGGAAACGCTCCAGTCGCGCCGAACTGTGTTCGGGCCCTTGGCCGTCGTAGCCGTGCGGCAGCAGCAGTACGAGCCCAGAAGCCTGTGCCCACTTCGCTTCGCCCGCGGCCAGGAACTGGTCGATCTGGATCTGCGCGCCGTTGCAGAAGTCGCCGAACTGCGCTTCCCAGAGTACGAGGTGCCGTTTGCGTTCGACGCTGTAGCCATACTCAAAGCCGAGCGCCGCCTCTTCGCTGAGCAGCGAATCGACGACCACGAACGGCGCCTGCCCCTCGACGAGCCGATTGAGGGCGACGAAGCGGCGGCCGTTTTCGGCGTCGTAGAGGGCCGCGTGGCGCTGGCTGAACGTGCCGCGACCACTGTCCTGGCCGGCAAGTCGCACGCCAATGCCGCTGGCGACGAGGCTCGCAAACGCGAGCGTCTCCGCGGTCGCGAAGTCGACGGGCTGCTGCCCGGCGAGCATCTCGGCGCGCCGCTGCAGCACCCCCTTCACCTTCGGGTGTGGCGTGAAGTCCGCCGGCCAATCGAGCAGGCGCGCATTCCAGGCCTGCAGGTCCGCGAGCGGCACCGCGGGCACGTTTGGAGTCCAGGCAACGTCCTCCTCGGCCACCGGCAAGACCACGGGCGGCGGCTCGGTCGCGCGCACTTCGTCGAGCGACTCCTTGAGCCTCTGTTGCACCTTCGCGTCGTAACTCGGCACGTCGGCCGCGGCGAGCACACCGGCGCGCACGAGGTAGTTCTGGTAGATGCGGCGAACGGTCGGATGGGCCTCGATCTGCCGGTACAGCAGCGGTTGCGTATAACTCGGCTCGTCGCCCTCGTTGTGGCCATGCCGCCGGTAGCAGACGATGTCGAGCACCACATCGCTGTGGAAGCGCGCGCGGTATTCGAGCGCGAGCCGGATCATGCGCACGGCGGCGAGCGGGTCGTCGCCATTGCAGTGGAAAATCGGCGCCTGCGCCCCCTTGGCAACGTCGGTGCAGAACGGCGTGCTGCGCGAGTCCTTGGGCGAGGTCGTGTAGCCGATCTGGTTGTTCACGACGATGTGCACGGTGCCGCCCGTGCGGTAGCCGTGCAGCTGCGACATCTGCAGGGTCTCGTGCACGATGCCCTGCCCGGCAAACGCCGCATCGCCGTGCATGAGGATCGGCAACACCTGGGCCCAGGACTCGTGGCCCCCGTTCGCCTGCGGCAGTTGGTCCTGCCGCGCGCGCGCCATGCCCTGCACCACCGAATCGACGGCCTCGAGGTGGCTCGGATTGCAGGCCAACGCAAGGTCGATCGTGGCCCCGCTGCTCGTGCGATACTCGGCGTTGGCGCCGAGGTGGTACTTCACATCGCCGGAGCCCTGCGTCATCGACGGGTCGAGCCAACCTTCGAACTCGCCGAAGATCTTCGTGAGCGGCTTCTTCATCACGTGCGCGAGCACGTTGAGGCGACCGCGGTGCGCCATGCCGAGCACCGCCTGGCGCACGCCGAGTTCGGCGGCGCGTTCGAGCAGCGCATCGAGCACGGGGATCAGCGTATCGCCACCTTCGAGGGAGAACCGTTTGTGGCCCACGAAGCGCGTGTGCAGGAACTGCTCAAACGCCTCGGCCTCGACAAGCTTGTCGAGGATCTGCAACTGCATCTCCGGCGCGAGCGCCTCTTCGTTGCGATTGCCCTCCATGCGCGCGCGCAACCAGTGGCGCTGCTCCTGGTCGGCGATGTGCATGAACTCGACGCCAACATGGCGGCAGTACGTGAGGTGCAGCGTCTCCTGGATCTCGCGCAGGGTCGCAAACGGCTTCTGCGTGACGCCGTCGCTGTAGAACGTGCGCTCCTTGTCCCAGAGCGTGAGCCCGTAGGTCGACATGTCGAGTTCGGGCCAATCCTTCGGCTCGAACTGCAGCGGGTCGAGGTCGGCGAGCACGTGACCCCGCACCCGGTAGCTGCGGATGTAGGTCATGAGCCCGGCCGCGCGCTCGAGATTCTCGGCTTCGCGCAGGCTGCTGCCGAGCGGCGGGCGCCGGTCGATGGCGTTGTGCACGGGCCGGTACGGCACCTTGAGCGAGCGGAAGATCGCTTCGTAGAAACCCTCTTCGCCGAGCAGCAGTCGGTGCATCCAGTCAAGGAACAACCCCGACTCGGCACCTTGGATCACCCGATGGTCGTACGTCGACGTGAGCATCATCACGCGCGAGACCCCGAGCTCGGTGAGCGTCTCCGGCGCCGCACCATGGAACGCCCCGGGCACCGTGATCGCGCCGGTCGCCAGGATGAAACTCTGCCCGGTCATGAGCCGCGGCAGCGAACTGACGGTGCCGATCGTGCCCGGATTGGTCAGCGTGCACGTCGTATTGGCGAAATCGTCGGGCCCCAGCGTGCCCTGCCTCGCCTTCTCGATCTGCTGGTGGAACGCCTGCAGGAACCCCGCGAAGTCGAGCGAACCGCAGTCCTTGATGTTGGGCACCATGAGGCTGCGACGCCCGTCCTTGCCCGGCAGGTCGACGGCGATGCCGAGTTGCAGGCTGCGGCTGCGACGCCGGAACGGTTTGCCATCCTGCTCGACAAACTGCCCCGCCATCGCCGGCACGCGCAACATGGCCTGCACGAGCGCCCAGCCGATCAGGTGGGTAAAGCTCACCTTCGGCAGGTAGAGACCTTGCTGGTGGCGATTGATCGCGTGCCGGTTCTCTTCGAGCACCTTCACCGGCACTTCGCGCGCGGAGGTCGCCGTCGGCACCGACAGGCTCTCGGTCATGTTGCGAACGATCTTGCCGGCGACGCCCGTGAGCGCCTGCAACTCGTCGTCCGCGGCCGGTGGCAAGACGGGTGGAGCCGCCGCGCGTACGGGCTTGCGCGGCACTGCGCTCGCGCGCTGTTCGGGCGGCAACGCCGTCTCGAAGTAGTCGCGCCATTCGGCGGGCACCGACTCGGGAGCCGCGAGGTAATCGCCGTAGACCTTGTCAGCGTAGGCGGCGTTGAGGCCGAAGACGTCTTCGAAATCGGGACGTTGCATGCGTGATGGCTCCTGCACAACCGCTGCGCGAGCGGTGGTCTGTGTTTCTGCGGTAGCTGGCGACGGGAAGTCGCGTTCCGACCTCGCGGCGGAAGTGCATGCAGCCGCGGGCCATGGCACGGCGCGCCGTCCGGGAATTGGACGGGCAACGAGACCAACAACCAATGCCCCCGACTGGGGGCAACTCGCTACTTCTTGCTGAGCAGGAGGACCATTCGTTTGCCCTCCATGCGCAACGGCGACTCGACCTTGGCTACATCGGTCAGCAACTGCACGACTTCCTTGACGACTTGCTCACCGACTTCCTTGTGGGCCATCTGACGGCCGCGGAACAGACAGCAGACGAGCACTTTGTCGCCATCGGCGAGGAACTGACGCGCCTGGCGCATCTTGACCTGGAGGTCGTGTTCGCCAGTGCCGGGACGCACACGCAGTTCCTTGATCTGGACCTGGTGCTGCTTCCGTCGACTGGCCTGCTCCTTCTTCTTCTCCTCGTACTTGAACTTCCCGAAGTCCATGATGCGGCACACAGGCGGCCGCTGGTTCGGGGCAATCTCCACGAGGTCGAGCTGCTTGTGCAGCGCGAGCGCCAGGGCATCGGCAGTCTCCATGATGCCGAGCTGCTTGTTCTCTTCGTCAATGACGCGGACCTGGCGGATGCGGATCTGGTGGTTGATACGCGGGCCGCGATCTTGACTACTCGGACGCCGCGAATCAGGCCTGCCGGACATGGATCCTCTTCGACTTCATCGACACGTGGTACGCGCTCCTGGTTGGGTTGGCTCGAACGCGCGGGAGTCCCGCGCAAGCGACACAAGGCTAGTTGGCAACCAGCCCCGCCGCAACGACGTATCGGCAGGACTGCGACATCGGCACGAGGTCCTGCACAGCCCGGGACGGGAAGAACCAGTCCCTGCCACTGCAGGTTGGCGACCGGGCCCTGCGCCAGATACAAGGACCGCATGCGTACCCTCCTGCTGCCGTTCGCCCTGGTTGCCTGCGCGGCACCTCGCCCTCTGCCAACCGGTCAGGTGCCCGAATCGGCGCCGCCCGTGGCCGACCCGCACAGCAATGGCCGGCCGGCAGAAGTCCGCACGACCCACCTGGACCTCGATCTCACCCTCGACTTCGAACGCCACATCGCCCGGGGCACGGCCACCCACCACCTCCAGCGCACGGATCCGCGCGCCCCGCTCGTACTCGACACCGACGACCTCACCATCGAATCGGTCACCGACCAGACCGGCAAGGCGGTCGGGTTCTTCCTCGGCGCTGCCGACCCGATCCTGGGCCGCGCGCTCACGATCCAGCTCGACCCGGGGGTGGATACGGTGGTCGTGCACTACGCGACGAGTCCGGACGCCGAAGCGATGCAATGGCTCGCTCCCGAACAGACCAACGGCGGCAAGGCCCCGTTCCTGTTCACGCAGGGCCAGGCGATCCTCACGCGCAGCTGGATCCCCTTGCAGGACTCCCCGGGCGTTCGCATCACGTGGGCGGCCCGCATCCAGGCCCCCGCCGGCCTCGTGCCCGTGATGAGCGCGAGCGAACGGGGCAAGGATGGCGCCGTGGCCACGTTCCGCATGGACAAACCCGTGCCGAGCTACCTCATCGCCCTGGCCTGCGGCGACCTTGTCTCGCGCGACATCAGCGGCCGCTGCGCCGTCTGGGCCGAACCGTCGACGATCGATCTTGCCGCCAGCGAGTTCAGCGACATGGAGTCGATGGTGAGCGCCTGCGAAGGCCTGTTTGGCCCCTACCGCTGGGGCCGCTACGACGTGCTCGTGCTACCGCCGAGCTTCCCGTTCGGCGGCATGGAAAACCCCTGCCTCACCTTTGCGACGCCCACGGTGCTCGCGGGCGACAAGTCCCTCGTCGCGCTGATCGCCCACGAACTCGCGCACAGCTGGTCGGGCAATCTGGTCACCAACGCGACCTGGCGCGATTTCTGGCTCAATGAAGGGTTCACGGTCTACCTCGAGAACCGCATCATGGAGCGCGTCTACGGCAAGGACCGTTCGGCGATGGAGATCGTGCTCGGCATGCAAGGCCTCGCCGACGAGATGAAGGCGCTGCCCGCTGCCGACCAGATCCTGCACATCGACCTCTCGGGCCGCAACCCCGACGACGGCATGACGCAGGTCCCTTACGAGAAGGGCGCCGCCTTCCTGCGCCGGCTCGAGCAGGTCTTCGGCCGACCGGCCCTCGACACGTTCCTGCGCGATTGGTTCGACAGCCACGCGTTCCAGAGCCTCACGACCAGCACGTTCCTCGCCTTCCTCCACGACAAGCTGCTGAGCACGGACGCGGCGAAAGCCCAACAGGTCGACGTGCCGCGTTGGGTTGAAGCGGCGGGCCTGCCCAGTGACGCGCCGGTCCCCGACAGCGCGCTGTTCCTTGCCGTCACCACGGCATCACGCGCCTGGCAGAGCGGCACGCCTGCGGCCGAACTCGCGACCAAGGGTTGGGTAACCCAACAATGGCTGCGCTTCCTCGCCAGCATCGAGCAACCGACCCTTGCCCAGCTCGCCGAACTCGACCAGGCCTTTGCGTTCACGCGCAGCGGCAACAGCGAGATCCTCAGCACCTGGCTCGTGCTGGCCGTGCGCCACAACTACCGCGCGGTGGACCGCCGCCTCGACCTCTTCCTCATGACGGTCGGCCGACGCAAGTTCCTGAAGCCGCTCTACGAGGCCCTGCTGGCGGCCGAAGACGGCAAAGCCCGGGCGGTCGCGATCTATGCGAAGGCGAGGCCGCGCTACCATGCGGTGGCCCAGCGCACGCTCGATGAGATGCTCGGCTATTCGGCGAAGTAGTCGGCAACGAAATCGTGTCGTGTCCCTCGCGTTGCCGATACGACCTCAGTAACCTCCGACCCACCATGAGCGACGCCAAGAAGTTCCTGCCGATCGATCCGAAAGAACTGGTTCCCGTTGCCTTCGGCTTCGTGCTCGGCATCGGCATCCTCGTCTTCTTCCTAGCTCTGTCGCAGGGTCTCGGGCTCACGTTGCTCGTGAACCACGGCAACATCCCGCATCAGTAGTATCTGGCGGTCGGCTACCAACAACACTCCGAAGGGAAACTACGCAGGACCGACCGCAGGGCGCCTTCGGCGCCGGGCTTGGGTAGCGGCACAGACGCTCCGAGCCTTCAGGCTCAGGATCAAGCTCGCAAACGCAAAACGGCCCGCAATGCGGGCCGTTTGCATGTACACAAACACTACACCTGGGTCGCATAACGACCCTGGCATAGTGTGAGCTCGAGGATCCCCGAGGGATCCCCCTTGGTGCAAGTTGTGGTGCAGGTTCTGCGGGCTGGATCAGCCCACAGGACTGCGGACTACCACTCGTCGCCGCCGCCGCCGCCGCCGCCGCCGTGGTCATCGCGA
>JADZDL010000286.1 GCA_020851075.1 Planctomycetota bacterium
CGCGCAACTTCGGCAATCGCATGTTTGCGGAGCTGCTGGGGCGCGGCCTCGTCGAGCCCCTCGACGATCATCGTGAGGGCAACCCGGCGTGTGCGCCGGACCTGCTTCTGACGCTCGTCGACGAGCTGCACGCGCAGCAGGATCAACTCGCGGCGCTCGTGGTGTTTGTCGTGACGTCTGCGCTTTACGCCGCGGATGTGAGCGCCGAGGCCGGTCCCGAGGTCGACTTGCTCGCCGCGCGCGCGTCGTTGCCGCTGCGGCCAGAAGCGTATGCGCGGGCGATCACCGCGATCGTTGGCGCAGCTCCGGCGCAGGCGGTGCCGAGTTCGCCATTGGCGCGCGAGCTAGCGGTGCAGAACGGCACAGCCTTGTCCCAGTTGCTGGCGCGCGGCGGCTCGACGATCGATGCGATCTTCGAACTTGGCGGCTCGGGTCGAGAACGTCTCGACGAACTGTGGCGCACTGTGTTGTCGCGCGCGCCGCGTGCCGACGAGGTGGAGCGCTTCCTGCCCTTCGCGACTGCGGACCTCGCTTCCTTTCGCGATCTCGCCCAGGCCCTCTTCACCGGACGTGAGTTCGGTCATCGTCGATGAGCCTCGACCGCCGTGATTTCCTGCGCAGCCTTGCCGCGTTGCCGTTCGCCGCGCGCGGATTTGGCCTGTCGCGCCCCAGAAAGGCCCGGTCGCTGATTCTGGTATGGCTCGACGGCGGCCTGTCGCACCTCGATAGCTTTGACTGCAAGCCGGAGTCGTCGCCCGAGATCCGCGGCGACCTCGGTTCGATGCGCGTGGGGCGCGACGGTGTGTTCGTCTCCGAACATCTGCCGCGGCTCGCGGCGCGCATCGAGCGCTGTGCGCTGTTGCGTTCGGTGAGTCATGGCGAAGGCAACCACGATCGCGGTTCGCACCTGTGGCTCACGGGACATCGGCCGTCTGCCGTGCTCGTGCATCCTGCATTGGGAGCCGTGCATGGCCAGGACGGCGATGCGGTGTTGCCGCCGTACATCGCAATTCCCAACGTCGTTGACTACGCCGGGGCTGGCTTCCTGCCAGCGACGCGCAGCGCGTTCGCGGTCGGTGGGGATCCTGGCCAGCCGGGGTTCCAGGTGCGCGACCTCACGCCGCCGACTGGCGCCGAGCGCGTGAAGAAGTTGCGTGCCGTGCTCGACGAACTCGATGGAGGACCTCGCGGACGCGCCGAGGCCGAACGCGATCGATTCGTCGCGATGGCGCAGAGACTGGCGGAGGACCCTGACGCGCGGCGTTGGTTTGACCTCGCGGCTGAGCCAGCGACGTTGCGCGAAGGGTATGGGCGCAATCGGCTGGGCCAGTCATGCCTGCTGGCGCGCAGGCTCGTCGAAGGCGGCGCGCGCACCGTTCTCGTCACCGACACTGGCTGGGACCATCACCAGCAGATCAAGACCGCGCTTACCTACGGGTTTCCGCCAAAGCTGCAGGCGCTGGACGGCGCGCTATCAGCGCTGTTCGACGATCTGCGCGCGCGCGAACTCGACGATTCGGTGCTCGTCTGTGTCGCGAGCGAGTTTGGTCGCACGCCGCGGTTGAACCCTTCGGGCGGCCGCGATCACTGGCCGCGCGCGCAATCGGTGCTGCTATTTGGCGCTGGAATCCTGCCCGGCGTGGTCGGCAGCACCGATGCGCGTGGCGAAGAACCCGCCGAACGGCCGATTGCGCCCGAAGACGTGTTTGCGACGCTCGCGGCAGCACTCGGTATCGACCGCGATCTCGTGCTGCACACTGCGGATGGTCGTCCCGTACGATTGGTGCCAGAAGACGCGCAGCCGGTGCACGAGGTTCTGCGGACATGAAGGCGATCTGGGTGCTGGCATGCCTTGCCGCGTGCGCGAGCGCGCCGAGCAAGTTCGAAGTGGGCCCGGTGACCGGGAGAGCGGTGGTTGGGGCACGCACGTTCGAGTGCGCGCGCGCGGGCCTGTTCGAAACGACGGGGGGCACGAGGCGTTGGCTCGGTGATCCTGGCCTGCGTCCGTTTGCGCTCGCTGGCGGCGCCGCTGGCCTGCTCGTCGGCGGTGGTTCGCCTGCGGTCCGCGGCGAAGTGCGGCTCTGTGATCTCGATGGGCAGGTGCTTGCGAGTGCGCACATCGCGGAAGATCTCGTGTATGGCGTGGCCCTGGATCCGCACGGCAAGTTGGCGGCGGCGGCGTGCGCCGATGGTTCGGTGCAGTTGCTGGCCACCCCGCAACTCACGGAGCCGCGCGTGGCATGGCGTCATGGCGCTGCGGCGGTTGCCGTTGCGTTCTCTCCCGATGGCGAATTGTTGGCCAGCGCGGGCCTCGATGGCGTGATCGTGGTCGGTGACATCGCGGCATCCAGCGCGCCGCAGCGTCTCGTCGATCACACGGCGGGTGTTCTGTGCCTCGCCTGGTCGCCGGATGGGCAGTTCCTCGCGTCCGGTGCGCGCGATGGCAAGGTGCGTTTGCACGCCCGTTCGGGGCGTTTGTTGCGAACGTGGCCGCGGCTCGGTGGCGAGGTAGTGGGGGTCGAATTTGTGGGCCGGGAAGTCGCGGTGCGAGTGGCGGGTCTGCCGGGCCGGCCGGTGAGCGCAGAAGTCACCTTGTTGCATTGAGTTCGCCGAGTTCTGCGTGAGAGCGCGGAGAGGCCGAGAGCCCGCGCCCACCCCCTTGACATGGGGCGGTCCTGCTGAGAACGTTCCAGCATTGAGGAGTGGCCGCTGAGGAGGCGACCGCGCAGTTGGCGAGCAGGCATTGAAAGGTGAAGAGTATGTGTAAGTTGATGGAACGCCTCTCTCTCTCTCTCTCTCTCTCTCTCTCTCTCTCTCTCTCTCTCTGCATAAGCGCGCCCGTCGTCGCGCAGTTGTCGCAGAGCTCGAACTCCGGCCAGTCCGCGGCTCTGCCGACGCCGGCACAAGTCTACCGTGATGCGCAGGGAGTCCCGCACATCACATCCGTCAGTGAGCCCGCTGCTTGGTATGCGCTCGGTTACGAGCAAGCGCGGGACGGGCTATTGTGGATCCAGTATGCGTGCAAGGCCGCAAAGGGCGAACTGACCTGGGTCAGGGGTGATCTCGCCGGGCTACAGAACGACATCACGGTGAGCGTCCTTGGCGCACACCTGGGCGGCAAGACTCCGGCCCAGTTGCGCTCGCTCCTCAGTCCCGTAGGCACTGGAATCAACGACAATTTCTACGACAACTGCGTAGCGTTTACTGCAGGGGCGAATGCATACCGGCTCCTGGTCAGCAATGCACCCGCAACGCCATCGACGCCGGAGCGAGAACTGCGCAATTGGCTTGACACCCATCGGATTGGCCCGGCTGGGCAGAGCAACTTTGCTTGGGTTTACACGCAGCCGATCGATGTGGTGGATATCGCCTCGCAGGGCGGTTGGACTTCTGCGGTCTGGTCGCTGTTTCCGTTCCGCTACTCGGTCGTGAACTCCAGCGGGCCGAGCTACACGCTACAGGCAGGTAGCGGTGCCGCAGAGGATCCTGGGCTAGTCGTCGATCCTCTGTCTCCGGGCACGAATGAGCGGCTCCTTGAACAACTTCGCGCGCACGTTTCCCATCTTCCTGGCGCACCTTCGGCGATGTCAGGCTCCAACTCATTCGCGTGGTCGGGCCTCTATTGCAAAGATCCTTCGACCGGGGTGACGTATCCGGGCCTCCTCGCGGATCCGCACCAGGGGCTCCCGTTTTTCGGCTCCTCGTTCGCCGACCAATTTCGCCAAGTCCCGAACCATATGTGGTTCGCACACGTGCAGGTCACGCCGTCGGGTGCGCAGCAGCCCACGCTGGACATCTTCGGTCACGTTCCTTATGCGGCCGCGTCGTTCCAGTCAGGCCACAACCGGCATGTAGCCATGGGAGGAACGGCTGGCTCCCCAAATCACACCGATAGATTCGTACTCCGCCTGCGCGAGGACCCAACTACGCACGGTCCCTGGATAAATCCCAATACGGTAAACGGTGCTCAGTTCTATTCTTACTATCACGATACTGGGGGAACGAATACGACCTACCAGGACGTAACGGAGAGCACGATCTACATCAAGAGGCCTGACGATAACGTCGTCCCTGTGCCCTACTGGCGTGCGCAGTCGTTCGGGTTTATCCTGCCTGATTTCGGTAGGACTGCAGCGTACGTCGTCTCTGGGGATCCCCTTGATGTGCCAACTCTTGCGGATGTAGTGGTCTACGGAGAACGTGTCGAAACCAACCAGTCGGCACCGGCCTGGCGCGCTCGCGTTGCGAACACGGACAATCCCAATCGCCAACCTTTGCCGAAGAATCGCTTCTGGAAGTCTCCACAGAGCAACGCCACTGGTCCAATTACGAGCCCAATGGTCGTCACAGTGCGAGCCCCAATGGACTCGGCGGTTGCGGGGAACCCGCTGGTCAATCCGGCCACGCCGGGTGAAGAGCGGCACTGGCAATTGCTGAGAGACTTCTGGGAGATCTCCCACGCTAGCTCCGTTCTGGATGTGATTCCTCGGACTAACGGCGCCGCCCTCAACGTCAACATTTGCTTTGTCGATAGCGGTGGCGCGACGTTCCAGACGCAACTTTCAGCGATTCCGAAGCGCGGCGACGACAACTTGCTGCGAGGCGCCCTGTACTCCTCGCTTGATAAGTACTTGATTTATAGCGGTGGCGCTGGCCCTGTGCCTGCGCGTCATGTTGACGACAAGATGTTCGACTGGCGTTTTACTAACCAAACGACTCCCGCTAGGCCTGCAGGATTGCAGTACCTTGAGTACCCGGCTTCGTGGACGTTGCCAACGCCGGCAACAAACGTCACCAGCCTAAAACCGGCCACCCTGCAATTGCCGACGGTGCCTTCCGCATTTCCGCCGGTGAATGCTCGCGGAACAGGCGCGTTGTTCTCGATTGAAAGTGGGTTCTTCACGTCCGCCGTCAACGACAACGTTTGGGGCTATTCACGTAAAAGCGATGCAACCCCGTGGAGCACCAATAGCGGCTACGCGTGGGTCGACCTCAATTCGGACAACTGGCTGCTCCAGCGATGTCTTGAGGCTGGTACCGTCTACCAAACCTCTGGACTCGCCTTTGAAGGACCAGATCGGCAGCAAATCGTCGTCGAGCGCTTCACTCGACGGGCGCAAGAACTCTTTCGTCCGAGTGACCCCCAGGCTCTCCCCCCGCTGACGCCAGCCGAGATGCGGGAATTCGTCGTCACACCAAGACTCCATGCCAACTTGGACTATGCACCGCCTCTGGGTGCAGCTGCGAATGCAAGCCTGCCGACTGAGATCCGTCAGCTGAAGGAAGTTATACAGAACCCTGGCTACCAGGAAGATCCGCTGGATCCGGCGAAGGCCGCTGATCCCGTCTTGCGCGCGAGTCGAGAACTGCAGTTCTTCTCGGACCTTTGGACCCAGCTGAATGGTACCGCGTGGAACAACCATACCGTGCAGCCAGGGCTACAGGTGAATCTGCGTGCACTTTGGGTGGGTGGTGGTGATCCAAACCAACCGGCCCATACGGACCAGATTTTCTATTACGATCACTCAGGGGTGGCGCAATGGATCGACATGCCATCTGCTTTCCCGTTGATCGACTTTGCATGGCAAGACTCCGAGTTGGGTAGCGGCTTTACCACCGGTGCCGCGGCGAGTGCAGCATCCCCGGTAGGGGACTTGACGACAGCGACTATGCTCGTGGGTCATCTCGTGGCATGGGAGAGCGCCCCGGCACCGGACCTTTACAAGATGCGGCAGTCCTCGCCGGGAGCTTGCCTGCTAGAGATGATGCGAATGGGCTACAATGCGCAGGATGTGTATTCGCGCAAGTGGAGGAGGCTAAACCGGGGTGTGCCGGTCTCGGCATTGGAGAAAACGAAATGGGAGACGTTACGTGGTCTCGCCTTCCCTGGCTCCCAGTATGCATCGCTGTTGAGGGGCGGTCTCAATCCGCCGTACCGGGCTCTCTACGTGAACGGGCCCGGAAGTGGTGTAAAGGCCACGTTAACGCCGCAAGACATCAATGACTTGGTGCGATTCTTTCTCGAGCTGGGCGGTCATTACATTAACCCGGACGACAACCTTGGCAACCCTTCTCGAAAGCTGGCGCGTTGGCAGCTCGCCAATTCCGATGTCGCGACCTTCCTCACACTGCTCCCGGGAAACTACCCGCTGACCGGTGGGCTTGAGCGGATCACCGTGCTGCGCCGACTTCTGGACGCCTATGCGTTCCTAAACTCGTCGAGTCCTCCATTTGGATTGTACTTTCGCTCCCGAGCGTACGACCACAACGGTCAACAACTGTTTCCGGATGCGGCGCTGGGGACGGATAGAGGGTGCGTTGGCGCTGCTTTGCGTTCCGTTGTCTGGAATGAGGACCCGAGCGTCCCTTCGCCCGGCTACGAGCAGTATCGAGGCTTCCAAGCAAAGTTCCTGGGGATGAGTGGTTCGTACGCCACCTTGTTGGCGCTGTTTCCGAGTTCCGGCGGCGCTGAGTCGTACTTCTGGTGTACTCCCGGCGTTCAGGCGATGGGGTACGATCTGCGGGGGCCGGCGGAAACCCAAAGGAGGTTCGACTTGCACATGGATGCGTTTGCTACGAACACCCTGATGCGCAGTCACTACAGCGATTTCCTGACCAACGCCGTGACGACTGTCGTTCACTACTACTGATGCGAGCTAACAGCCAATTGGAGGCTTCAATGCACATTCCCAAAACGCTTCGTCCTTTGACTGCAGGTGTCTCGTGCCTGGTCCAGCTGAGTCTCGTAATGGCATCCGTCGGTGCGCAGCATCCTGTGCTAGCGCCGACTGTGGACACGACGATTGTTGTGTCTGCAGCAGCGCTGCACTACAGCGCGATCGCAATTCCCACAGGTGTGACCGTGCGGTTCGTGGCGCCTGGGTTTGGGCCGCAGTCCTTGCCAGGCATGTCGGCGATTGTCCTGTGCGACGGAGACGCAATCGTCCACGGCACGCTGTCCGTCGCCGGTGATTCTACCAACGCCTACGCAGCTGGCTGGGTGACCATCGGGGCGGGGAACTACGGGACGCAGTGCGGTAGTGGTCTCAACTCTCTGTACTTTCCTCCGCAAGGGGGCAGGCATGGGGGGACCTATGGCTCAGTGGTACCGTTTAGCCTTGAGGGTGGTGGTTTGGGTGGCAGCTTGGACGTGTATGACTCGTCGTGCTTCCAGTTTTTGCATTCCAACGGAGGCGGTCACCCTGGCGGTACGCTGGCCCTTCTCGCTGGCGGGCGCATCGAGATTCATGGCGCCGTGACCGCGGACGGACACCACTACATGTCCAGTTCTGGAGGTTCCGGCGGCTCAATTCTGCTGCGCGGCAATGGTGGTGTGTTGGTGCAACCCACCGGTTCGGTGACCGCGCTTGGCGGCGTATCGACAGGGACAACACCTCCGCCAGTCGCCAACGGCGCGCCCGGCTACATACGCCTCGACGCCTGGGGCGCAGCTCCCGTGATTCTCGGCACAGTCAACCCACCCCCGACGGTTCTCACGCTGCCGTTCCTGCGCGTTCCTTCACCGCCGCAAATCGGTTCTTTGTGGACGCTCGACGTGCACGCGCCAGACGGTGCACCGGTTTTCGTCAGCGTATCCCTACAACCGGTGCCAGGAACACCGACGCCGTTTGGTCTGCTCGGCATCGACCTGTCGTTTGCTGCGAGCCTCGGCGTCAGTGTTGCCCAGTCGAGCCACGACCCGGTCGCCCATGCCGCACTGGCGGTGCCCAACGCGCCGGTCTTCATCGGTCTGTCGCTGTGGGCGCAGGGTCTGGTTGTGCCGCCGGCGCTGCCCGCAAGGCTGACCAACACAGTCGCCGTGACGGTCCAGTGAGTGGTGGCGGCCCCTCAGGGTGGGCTGTCTGAGACCGCAGGCGGCAGTCCTTTGCGACCCCTGCGGTGTTGCACTTTGCTGCTAACTTCGGCGTCAGCGTTGCCCAGGCTGCACTGGCAGCGCCCACCGCGCCGGTTCTGATCGGCCGGTCATAGTGGGGGTGGGGTTTGGCCGGGCCGCTGGTGTTGCCGGCAAGGTGGGCCGGCAAGGTTGGCCAACACAGTCGCCGTGACGGTCCAGTGAGTGGCGAGTTCGCTGAGTTCCCGCGCCGCTCTCGCCCTGGGCGCCACAAATCGCCATACTCTTTGCCCCCATGTTGACCCTATCCGGCGTCACGAAGTCCTACGGCGACAGAGTTCTGTTCGCCGACGCCGCCTTGCAGGTCAATCGCGGCGATCGCATCGGTCTGGTCGGCCCCAACGGGGCTGGCAAATCGACCCTGTTTGGCCTGATCCTCAAGGAGGAGCCTGCCGACGATGGCCGCATCAACTTCGAGCGCGACGCGCAGATCGGCTACCTGCCGCAGGAGAGTGCGCCGGTCGGCGACGAGAGCGCGTTCGAGATCGCGATGGCGATCACGCCCGACTTCGTGAAGGTGCGGCGGCAGGTGCTTGCGTGGGACACGGAGCACCCGATCGAAGCGCAGCACCCCGAAGAGCTGCACGACGACGCGCACGAACGCTACCACGAGCTGAACGGCTACATGGTCGAAGCGAAGGCGCGGCAGATGCTCGGTGGCCTCGGTTTCCGCGACAGCGACATGGATCGCCCGGCGCGCGAACTCAGCGGTGGTTGGGTCATGCGCGCGCATCTCGCGCGACTGCTTACGCAGGAGCCCGACCTGCTGATGCTCGACGAACCGACCAACCACCTCGACCTCGATTCGTTGATGTGGTTCCAGGACTACCTGTGCGGCTACTCGGGCGCCATCCTGGTCATCTCGCACGATCGCGAGTTCTTGAATCACCTCGTCTCGGGCATCGTGGAAATCCGTCAGCAGAAGCTGATCCGCTACACGGGCAACTACGACAAGTATCTGACGCAGCGCGAGGCGACCGACGCACAGTTGTTGTCGGCGTACAAGACGCAGCAGAAGGAGATCGCGCATCTGCAGGCGTTCGCGGATCGCTTCAAGGCCAAGGCCAGCAAGGCGACGCAGGCGCAGAGCAAGTTGAAGCAGATCGAGCGCATGGACAAGATCGAGGCGCCGGTCGCGGACGACAAAAAGGTCGGTTTCCGCTTCCCGCAGCCGGTGCGCAGTGGTCAGCGCGTGATCACGCTGGAGAATCTGCACTTCGCGTACGGTGCGACCTCGGTCTACCAGGGCATCGAACTCGAAGTCGAACGCGGCGAACGCATCGTGTTGGTGGGGCCCAACGGCGCCGGCAAGTCGACGCTGTTGAAGCTGCTCGCCGAACGGCTGATCCCGCAGAAGGGCACGCGCACGCTCGGGCACAACGTTTCTGCGGGCTACTACTCGCAGTACCGCGTCGAGATGCTGAAGCCTGAGCGCACCGTGCTCGCCGAAGCCCTCGACACCGAGGCCCGCGTGACCGAACAGTCCGTGCGCACGCTGCTCGGTTCGTTCCTGTTCTCAGGCGAATCGGTGTTCAAGAAGGTTGACGTGCTCAGCGGTGGTGAGAAGAGCCGTCTCGCGCTCGTGAAGCTGCTGCTCAATCCGCCGAACCTGCTGCTCATGGACGAGCCGACGACGCACCTCGACATGTCGAGCATCGATGCGCTCGTCGATGCGTTGAAGCAGTTTGAAGGCACGTTGGTGTTCATCTCCCACGACGTCTACTTCATCAAGGCGCTCGCCAACAAGGTGATCCACGTCGCCGGTGGCAAGCTCACGCACTACCAGGGCGATTACGAGTTCTTCCTGCACAAGACCAAGTCGACTTCGGCGCGGGCTTCGCTGACGGCGGGTGGCGCGGCTGCGCCGCAGAAGCAGGTGGCGGCGAAGAAGCAGCAGCAGCAGCCGTCGGGCGGGCAGAAGGAGCAGCAGAAGGCGAAGGCGGCGCAGTTGAAGCAGTTGCGCCAGACGGTGCAGAAGCTCGAAGCGGAGATCGAGCAGCTGGAGACCCAGAAGGCCGAGATCGAGACCCAGTTGGCGAAGCCGGAGGTCTGGAACGACGGTCCGCGGTCTGGGGACCTCAGTCGCCAGCTGCAGAAGATCGAGGCTCGCCTGAAGGTGTTGTCGCCGCAGTGGGAGACGCAGGCGGTGCAGTTGGAGGCGCTGGAGAAGGAGTAGGGGCCCGCACGGCCCCCACTGCGCGCAGGCCCGCGTTAGTACGGACTATCGAGCATGTCCCAGATGATCTGCTCGACGTCCGGCTGACACATGCCGGTCAAGCGCTTCACCGGCTCGCCCTTGCCCTCGATGTGGGCCGCGATCTCGGCGAGGTCACTTTCGGTGACCTTGCTATAGAAGATCTTGTCGGGATACAGCGTGACGTTGATGCCTTGGTCGCACGCGCCAAAACACGGATAGCGCCGGATCTTGATGCGCTCCTGGTTGGGGTCGAATTGGCGGATCAGGTCGCGCAGTTTGTCGAAGATGTCGCCGCTGCCCTTTTCGGTGCAGTCGCCGCCTTCGCAGACGTAACAGAGTCGAGTGGTCATGAACGACG
>JADZDL010000287.1 GCA_020851075.1 Planctomycetota bacterium
CGTGGTATTCCTGCAGCGGCCGCACGGCGAGCGGCTTCTTCATCCAGCTCTCGAGGCCCTGGATCGTCGCCGCGGCGGCGGCGAGCGTGGTGATGCAGGGGATGCGGTTGGCGGCGGCGGAGCTGCGAATCAGGCGGTCATCGCTGCGTTCGCGGCGGCCGCTCGGCGTGTTGATGATCAGGCGCACTTCGCGGTTGACCACAAGGTCGACGACGTTGGGGCGGCCTTCGTGCACCTTGAATACGCGTTGCACCGGGATGCCCGCGTTTTGCAACGCGCGCGCGGTACCGCTCGTCGCGACGATCTCGAGACCGAGCTGGTGCAGGCGATCGATGAGCGGCACGACGATTCGCTTGTCTTCGTCGCGCACCGACACGAACACCTTGCCTTCGCGCGGCAGCACGTTGCCAGCGCCGACCATCGCCTTGGCGAACGCGGCGCCGAAACGATCGGCAATGCCCATCACTTCGCCCGTCGACTTCATCTCCGGGCCGAGCAGGGTGTCGACACCCTGGAACTTGTTGAACGGAAACACCGGCGCCTTCACCGAGAAGTACGGCGGATTGAGCCGCTCGATCACGCCGACCTGCGCGATCGTCTCGCCGAGCATGAGGCGCGCCGCCATCTTCGCGAGCGGTTGGCCAACGGCTTTGCTCACGAATGGCACGGTGCGCGACGCGCGCGGGTTGGCTTCGAGGATGTAGATCTTCGCACCGCGCACGGCCCACTGCACGTTCATGAGGCCGACCACCTTGAGGGCGCGCGCGAGCTGGCGGGTCTTCTTGGCGATCTCGTCGATGATGCCGTCGCTCAGCGAGTATGGCGGCAGCGAGCAGCTCGAGTCGCCGGAGTGGATGCCGGCTTCTTCGATGTGCTCCATGATGCCGCCGATCATCACGGTCTCGCCGTCGGCGATCGCGTCGACGTCGACTTCGATGGCGGAGTCGAGGAACTTGTCGACGAGCAGCGGGCGGTCCTCGGAGAACGAGCGGTGCCGTTCCATGTAGGACTGCAGGCCTTCCTTGTCGTAGACGACCTCCATCGCGCGGCCGCCGAGCACGAAGCTCGGCCGCACGAGCACCGGGTAGCCAATGCGGTCCGCGGCGGCGAGGGCCTGCTCGGCGTTCGCGGCCATGCCGTTCGGCGGTTGGTCGATGCCGAGCTTGGTGATCAGCTTGCTGAACAGTTCGCGGTCTTCGGCTTCGTCGATCGAGTCGACGCTCGTGCCGACGAGCGGCGCGCCGTGATCCTGCAGGCCGCGCGCGAGGTTGAGCGGCGTCTGGCCGCCAAACTGCACGATCACGCCGTGCGGCGAGATGCGGTCGACGACGTTCATCACGTCTTCGTGCGTGAGCGGCTCGAAGAACAGCATGTCCGAGGTGTCGAAGTCGGTCGACACGGTCTCCGGGTTGCTGTTCAGCATCACGGTCTCGTAACCGAGTTCGCGCAGCGCCATCGCCGCGTGCACGCAGCAGTAGTCAAACTCGATGCCCTGGCCGATGCGGTTGGGGCCGCCGCCGAGCACGATCACGCGCTTTTTCTGGCCGCTGGCGTCGGACCCGCTGGCGTCGGACAATGTGCCGACTTCGTCTTCGATGCCGTCGTAGGTCGAGTAGAGGTATGGCGTGAAGCTCGGATACTCGGCGGCGCAGGTGTCGACGCGCTTGTAGACTGGGATCACACCGTGGCGCTTGCGGTGCTCGCGCACCTGCCATTCGCTGGTCTTGCCGGGGCACGCAGCCGCGATCTGCCGATCGCTGAAGCCGAGCACCTTGGTCTTGCGCAACAGGTCCCTGCCGATCTGGTCGAGCCCCTTGGCCGCGGCGGTGCCGAGGGTGCGTTCGTGCAGGATCAGCTCCTCGAGCTGGTCGAGGAACCACGGGTCGATCTTGCTGTAGTCGTGGATCTCCTCGACGGACATGCCGGCGAGGAAGGCGGTGCGAATCCAGTCGATGCGGTCGGCGCGCGGCGTCGCGAGATGCGGGCGGATCGCTTCGGCGTTGAAGTCCTCAGGGCTGCAGTGCGGCTTGCCCGGCACGTTGCCAAAGCCATTGCGGCCCGTCTCCAGCCCGCGCAGCGCCTTCTGCATCGCCTCCTTGAACGTCGAGCCGATCGCCATCACTTCGCCGACCGACTTCATCTGCGTGGTCAGCACCGAGTCCGCGGTCGGGAACTTCTCAAACGCCCAACGCGGGAACTTGACGACGCAGTAGTCGATCGTCGGTTCGAAGCAGGCCTTGGTGACTTTCGTGATGTCGTTGTCGAGTTCGTCGAGCGTGTAGCCGACGGCGAGTTTTGCGGCGATCTTCGCGATCGGGAAGCCCGTCGCCTTGCTGGCCAGCGCCGAGCTGCGGCTCACGCGCGGGTTCATCTCGATCACGATCATGCGGCCGTCGCGCGGGTTGATCGCGAACTGCACGTTGCTGCCGCCGGTGTCGACGCCGATTTCGCGGATGCACGCGATCGCCGCGTCGCGCATGAGCTGGTACTCGCGGTCGCTGAGCGTCTGCTGCGGTGCCACCGTGATCGAGTCGCCGGTGTGCACGCCCATCGGATCGAAGTTCTCGATCGAGCAGATGATGATGACGTTGTCGTTCTTGTCGCGGACGACTTCGAGTTCGTATTCCTTCCAGCCAGCGATCGACTCTTCGACGAGGATCTCGCTGTTCAGCGACATCTGCAGGCCGCTCGTGCAGATGCTCTCGAACTCCTGGAGGTTGTAGGCGATGCCGCCGCCGCTGCCACCCATCGTGAAGCCGGGGCGAATCACGCAGGGTAGCCCGATGATGTCGAGTGCGGCGCGCGCTTCGGCCATCGAGTAGGCGAGTTGCGAACGCGCACATTCGAGGCCGATCTTCTCCATCGCATCGCGGAACTCGAGGCGACCTTCGGCTTTGCTGATCGAAGCCGGCTTCGCGCCGATCATCTCGACGTGGAACTTCTCGAGCACGCCCATGTCGTGCAGCTGCATCGCGCAGTTCAGCGCGGTCTGGCCACCGAGCGTCGGCAGGATCGCATCGGGCCGTTCTTGTTCGATGATCTTGGCCACGACCTCGGCCGTGATCGGCTCGATGTAGGTCCGATCCGCCATCTCGGGATCGGTCATGATCGTGGCCGGGTTGCTGTTGATCAGGATGATCTTGAAGCCGTCCGCGCGCAGTGCCTTGCACGCTTGGACACCCGAATAGTCGAACTCGCAGGCTTGCCCGATGACGATGGGCCCCGATCCCAGGATCAGGATGGAGTTCAGGTCTGTGCGGCGTGGCATTTGGGGCGGGGACTACAGCGGATGAGGGGCTCAGGTGCGAGCGGAAAAGTCGGCTGCCAAAGACGCGCCGAAGAGTCCGTGTTGCCGGTTGCTCACGCGGCGAATCGCGCGAGGGTTCGGGGAGGGTTCGGAAGTGGCGCGAAGGCTCGACCTTGCGGTCTTCTCGCGAATGTGGAGAAAGGGTGGAGAAGGTGTGGGATCGAGCGGGAAGTGTGCAGACAAGTCGAGTCGCGGCTCGTCCGCTCTCTGGAGGAATCGCTCTTAAATACCTTGCAGAAAATGGTTTGTGCGTTCCTTGGCGCGGGCATCACACAATCTTGCCAGGGGGGCTGCAACGCTCGGCCGAATTGCGGCATTCTGGGCCCACTTCGTGTGGAGGCCCTCATGCGAGAACCCATTGCCAACAACCCGTTCACGGGCGCCGCGCCCGACTCTCCGCTCACCACTACCCCCGGCTCGATCTACGAGTTGCTGTCCGTGCATGGATGGCAACGCATGTGTTCGCGCGGCCTCTCGACGGACGAGGTGGATGCGGTGTTGGCATATGGGCGCGTGGCGCGAGTGCGCGGTGCGGTGATCCACGCGGTGGGTCGCAAAGAGGTGGAGCGGGCGCGGCGAGTCGGTGTCGACCTTTCGCGTGCCGAAGGGCTGCATGTGCTGTGCGCGCCGAATGGGGTGATCGTCACGGTCTATCGCAACCACGATTTCCGCGGGCTGCGCCCCGGGCGTCGCGGTCGTTCGTCGCGGCGCCGTTCGGCGTGAGCTCCTTCCGCTACTTCGCCTTCAGCACATCGTCGAGCTGCGACGCGGCGAAGTCGCCCCAGCCTTGTTGCAGGTTGCCCTCCATGTCGACGGCGATGCGGCGCCAGTAGCAGGCGCTGATCGCGATGAGCTTTACCTTGATGGGGTTGCCCTCCGGCGAGACCGTCACGCCATCGGGGAAGTAGCGGAAGGAGGTCTTGCCGAGCTCCTTGCCCTCCAACAGCACGGGCTCGGCTTTCTGCTCTTCTTCCACGAGCAGCGTGCTCGCTTCGGGAAGGTCACCACTGGCCAGCAGTTCGCCGAGCGAGCTCGCGCGTTTGCCACTGCGCTTCTCGAAAGCTGCCAGCGCCTCCTGGACCTTCAGGATCTTCGCCTGTTGGAGTTCGTACGCGTAGTTCTCGGTGCGCCAGCTCCACATCGAGGTCAGGCCGGAGGATAGGAAGGGCCCCAAAGCGCTGAGCATGGCGGTGAGTTCGGGGCCGCCGGTTGGCCCGAGCATGCTGAGCACGAGCTGGTTCTGGTCTTGCCGCAGCACGCCGCGTCCCTTGCCAAGATGCTGGGTCACGACCTCGACGTCAGGCATCCTCTTCACGGCCAGGATCGGCGCCGGCTCGTAATCATTGCGCCCCAGCTTCTCGTAGAGCGGCAGCCAGATCTCCTGCAAGGCCGAGTGGATCTCGGCCGCATCAAAACGCAGTTCGGTGCCTGGCAGGATGGCGCCCTTGCCGCGCGGCCGAGGCGCCTTGCCGACATCGAGCGCGCGCGGTGCGCCGTTCGCAGCGGCCTTCAACAGCGCCCGCAGGCTCATGCCGCTCTCGGCGAAGTGCAGGCTGTCCTTCTGCACGCAGAAGGCCGGTTGCAGGCCCGCAGGAGCGTCCTCGAGCTTGAGTTGTACACCTGGCTGATCCTCCAGCGTGACGTCCTTGCTCGCGAGGCCCGGTAGGGCGCGCAGTCGCGTGAGCAGACGCGTCAGCGCCGCGTGGTCAACGATGCCAAACGTCACGTAGAGCCGCGGAATGACCGCCATGGGCGCTGGGCGCGTTATGGCCACCGCGATCCCGCCGCTCCAGGCCTTGCGCAGGTCTTCGGCGATGCCGAGGTCGACCAGGGTCGACATCTGCATGGTGCTGAGCCACTCGTCGACGGCGCGCGTCAGCTGCGGCACATCGAACGCGCAGAAGAGCTGGGCCAGCGCGCGCTCGGGCAGTGGCTGTTGTGGCATTGGGGCCATGCCGTTGGCGAGTGCGCCGATCAGGCCCGAAAAGGGTGTTTTGGCCTCGATCGCGAGCTCGTCCTGGACGAGGCCGTTCTTCACCTCGACGCGCCAGTGCAGCACACCCGTCTCCTCGATCCCGAGCAGTCGCTGCGTGGCCGTGTATTCCTCCGGCATCGGACCGCCGAAGTTGGCGATCATGAACCGCATGTAGGTCCCGAAGTCGAAATCGAGTGCCAGCGCAGGTTGCGGTGCCGGGGCCTCATGAAACGCGCCGGAGATCTCTGGCGACCCATGGCTGCCGACGATTTGCCGGCCGGTGTTCACGGCCCACAGCGCGATGGGGGAGTCGGCATCCGAGCCCTGTTGCAGCACGAGGCCGTGCTGTTCTTGCACGCTCTGCTGTGCGGCAAGTTCGAGGCCTTGGCGCAGGTCGGCCTTCTCCTTGACCAGTTTGACCATGGCCTCGAAGGCCGCCGAGGCGTTCGTTCGCGCTGCTTCCGTAGGCTCGAGCACGAGGCACGACGAGATGGCGTTTCCATTGTCGCGGTCGGCGATGGCGCACAACTCGATGCCCTGCAGGTCGTGCCAGTCGCGTCGCAGCAACTCGCGCTCGCACCGGCTATCGAAGTCGATGACGGCTGGGTTCACCCGTTCCACAGCCTCGCTGAGCGTGATCCAACGCCGGATCGCTGCTTGCAGGTTTCCCGCGCCGATGGCCCAGGCCTCGGCAGCTTCTGGTTCGGCGAGGATCTTGCCCAGGGGCCCGGCTTGCAGGCCGGCGACAAAACCCGGCAAGTCGTACGCGGCGATGCGGATCATTGCCGCTTTGGTGGCAAACCGCAGTTGCGGTGGCTGTTGGTCCTGGGCCGCCAACGGAACCGTTGCCAGCGCGGTGAAAGCCGTAGCGAGAAGGAGGGCAGCTGGATGGCGGCGCATTGCGCGCAGCAATGTAGCGCAAGATGAGGCGGGGCGGGCAGTGCTTGCGCGGTCTACCTTGCCGTAGACCAGGCCCGCAGGCGCAGGAACGCGAGCCACACTTCGGGATCCCAGGTCTCGTCCTTGACCTTGCCGGCGTCTTCGGGTGGCCCGACCAGTTCGATCAGCGCTTGTTCGGCGAGCTCTCGCAGGGCTGGGTCCTCGTCGCGCAGCAGATGCCAGAGCGGCAGCGAGTCGCTCGGTTCGCGGCAGGCTTTCACGATCGCGGCGGCACCTGGAGTGCGCGTGGGGTGGTCGCCTTTGGCGGACAGATCGTCAAAATAGTGCACGGCCTTGCGCAGCTCCGGGGAACTCGTGAGGAAGACGGGCGTGCTGGGGCCGCGGGACGTCACGTTGGTGCTCGCGCCGGCCGGCACGAACACCGTGCGTTGTGGGAACGCAAAGGTCACGGCGCCCTCGGTGACGAACACGTAGGTGTCGTTCTCGTTGACCGAGAGTTCGTACTTGCAGCCCTGGTCGATGACGCGCCCAAGGGCGGTATCGACCTGAAAGAAGCCGGCTTGGACCGCTGGTGGGGGCGCGACGCGGGCCGTGAGCTTGCCGCGTTCGAGGCGGAACAACGCCTCGTCGGGGCGCCAGTGCAGGAACTGCAGCCGGCTGCCGGGGGCGAGGGTCAGTTCGGCTAGAGTGCCGAGTTCGAGGCGCATTGGCCCACTGGCGGCCACGAAGTCGCGGGCTGCGGCCCCTGGACGCAACGTCGGGAGTTGCGACCACCACAGTGCCGCCGCGGCCATCGCCAGCGTTGCGGCCAACGCGAGCAGCGGATTTCGCCAGCGTCGCGGTGGTGCGTTGCGCCCTTGCGCGGGCAGTGACTGTCCGGCTTCTGGGCGGGGAGCAGCGCGGCGGCACCGCAAAGGGACGGGAACCGGACCATGCGTGGGAAGGCTTGCATGACGGAATGGACGCCGGGGCCGGCTACGTGTTAGCAATGGGAACAGAGATTCTCGCCATGCCCACGGACCCGATCTTGCCGGCTCTTGGTTTTGCTCTGGGCGGCCCATTGGTGGGGGCCTGGCTGCTGCGGTCCATGTCGCGGCAGGATCATGACACCTGGGTCATGGCGCGGGCGCCAGCGCTGCCCGTTCGCACCTTGGCGGTTGGTGACGATGCCTGGGTGCGCGGCATCGTCGATGCGGAGCAGCCGCTGGTCTGCCCGGTGTTTGATGTCGACTGCGTGAGCTACTCCTACCAGCGCGAGCGGGAGCACACCTGGACGACCACCGACAAGGATGGCAAGACCAAGCACCATTCCGAGTGGCGCACCGAGCGCAGCGAATCGCGCGCGATGGACTTCGTGCTCGACGATGGCGATCGCCTGCTCGTGCGCGTGAAAGACGCCGACAACGAAGCGGGCATTGCGCTGCGCACGATCTACGAAACGTCGAGGCTGCGCCACAGCGCCACCGTGATCGAGATCGGCGCCGAGATCAGCGTGCTCGCCGTCAAGCAGGACGACGGCAGTTTCGCGGCGGAGCGCGAAGTGCCTTGTCTGCTGACGCGGCGCACGCGCGAAGAACGTGTTCGCGGCAGTGCGCGCAGTGAAGGATGGCTGTTCTTCTTCGCGTGCTTCTTCGCGTTTGCGGGTGGCGCTGGCGCAGCCGCTTTCTGGACCGCGCAGACGACCTGGGGAAGCCCTACGTTTGCCCAGTGGTTGGTGTGCGTGCCCGTGGGCTTGCTCACGCTCCTGCCGATCTGGTGGGTGGGCTCGTTCAATCAGCTCGTGCGCTTGCGGCAACAGGTTGGCGCGGCGTTTCGGCAGGTGGACGTCGATCTGTCGGTGCGCGCGGCCCTCGTGCCCAACCTCGTCGAGGTCGTGCGTTCGTATGCGGCACACGAACGGGATCTGCTGGCGCAGCTCGCCGCCATTCGGGCGGGGCGCGATGCCAAGGCGGCGGCGGCGGCCGAGCGCGAAGCGTCCGCGGCCACGCGCAGCGTGCTGCTCCTGCACGAGCGCTCGCCGCAGTTGCGTGCAGATACCCTCTATCGCGATCTGCACGATCGCCTGTGGGCGGTCGAAGAGAAGCTCGCGCACACTCGCCAGCTCTACAACGACATCGCGACCGAGTGGAACAATCGCATCGCGATGGTCCCGCAGAGCATCGTCGCGAGCCTCATGAAGTGTCGGGCCGCGCCGATGTTTGCGGGGGACGACGAACCGGTGCCGCCGCGGCTCAGCGACTGAGCGCAGTCACTTCTTCGCGCTCTTCTTCGCGCTCTTCTTGGCCGTTGCCTTGCCCGCAGCTTTGTTCGTGTAGCGACCATCCATCATGCGCGACCACTGCTGGCCGTCGGGCGAACTCTCCATAGCAAAACCGATCGAGCCGTCGCGGTGGAAGGTGTGCGTGTAGCGCGCGTGCCCCATCTCCCCGGCGTGCTCGAACACGAGCTTGTTGCCGCTCCACTTGCCGCGCGTCACCGTCGACGGCACGCCGCCCATCGAGTCGGACCAGTGCCACAGGTAGCACTTCTCCTTCGCGTCGTAGCCGAGCACGCTGTGGCCCGTGAACGTGACCTTGCCATCGCGCTTCTGTTCGTAGTCCTGCGTGATACCAAACCCGCCGGCAATCGAGCGGACCTTGTAGTAGCCCACGGCGCTGCCGCCTTGGGGTTCCCACGAGGATGCGTGCATGATCTCCTCGCCGGACCAGTCGCCGATCATGGCTTCGAGCTTCTTATGGAACTTGGACGGCTTCGGCATCTTCATGGTCATGGTCGTGTCTCCGCAAACGTTGACCGTCATGGTCAGCGCCCGGCACTGGGCCACCTACAAGAATCTGCCCGCGATCGCGAACTCAGCGCAGGCGCGCGTCCTCAGGCGTCATCGTGCCGTGTGGGCGAGCACCAGTGCCCTTGGTCTTGGTCAGCGTGTCGCCGAGGTCTTCACGAAGTGCCTGCGCCAGTTTCTCGAGATGCGCCACGATCTCGGGGTGTTCGGCGGCGACGTTCTTGGTCTCGCCGGGGTCGGCGCGCAGGTCGTACAACTCGCGGCCGATCTGCTTGTTGGTGTAGGAACCTGGCGAGCCATCGAGCCCGCCGGGTTTGCCCTCGAGGGATGCGTAAGTGTGCGGAAAGTGCAGTTTCCACTGCGCATTGCGAACCGCCTGTAGCTGCCCACCGGCGTAGTAACACGCAAAGACCTCGTGCGGCGACACTGCCCCCGCTTCGCCAAACAGCAGTGGCGAGATGTCGAGTCCGTCGATCTTGTGCTTTGGCAGTTCTGCCCCGATGAGCTTCGCGATGGTTGGCAGCACGTCGATCGTCGACGCCAGTTCGTGGCATTCGGAGCCGGCGGGAATGCGCCCCGGCCAGCGCGCGATGGTGGGTTCGCGCACGCCACCTTCAAACATGGTGCCCTTGCCTTCGCGGAACGGCCCCGCCGAGCCCGCGTGGTTGCCGTAGCTGAGCCACGGGCCGTTGTCCGACGTGAACAGCACGAGTGTGTTGTCGTCGAGGCCAAGCCGCCGCACGGTGTCGAGGACCTGGCCGACGGACCAATCGATCTCCATGACTACATCGCCGAACAGGCCCTGCTTGCTCTTGCCGCGGAACTTCTCGGACACGAACAGTGGCACGTGCACCATGCTGTGCGGTAGGTAGAGGAAGAATGGCTGGTCCTTGTTCTTCTCGACGAATGCCACCGCGCGTTCGGTGTACCACGTCGTCAGCTGCTCCTGATCTTCGCCGGTGACCTCCGCATCGACGATCTGGTTGCCTTCGATGAGCGGCAGGTTGGGGTAACCCTGCTTGCGCTTCACGCTGTCGGCGGGCAGGTGGGCATAGGCCGGATGCAGCGGCCACATGTCGTTGGAGTAGGGCAGGCCAAAGTACTCGTCGAAGCCGTGCTGCAGCGGTAGGAACTTCGGGTGATGGCCGAGATGCCACTTGCCGAAGCAGGCGGTTGCGTAGCCCTTCTGCTTGCAGAGTTGGGCGATGGTCATCTCCTTCTCGCTGATGCCGATCTGCGCGTCGGGTCCAAGCGCGCCGTTGATGCCAACACGGCGGTGGTAGCAGCCTGTCAGCAGCGCCGCGCGAGAAGCCGAGCAGACGGCGCTCGACACGACAAAGTCCGTTAGGCGCATTCCCTCCTTCGCCATGCGATCCAGGTTGGGGGTGGGAACCTTGCCGCCGAACGGGCCGATGTCGGCGTAGCCCATGTCGTCGACGAAGATGACGACGATGTTGGGTGGCCGCGAGGCTTTGCCCGGGTTCTCCTGGGCGACGCATGGCGAGGAAAAACTGCCGATCGCGAGTGCTGTTGTGAGTAGACCGCCGATCAGGGGGCCAGAGGGGCGTAGGTGCCTGGGTGCCATGGGCGGGATCCTATGGGGCCTTCGACCCGAGTGCCGCGTGCAAGCTTGCGAAACGCCCGGCAGTAATTGCGGCTCGGCAGCGTGGAGCCGCGGGCGCGATTGAAGACACCCCCTTCCCCGTGTTACCGGACGGGGTAGGCTTGCTACCCTGGTCTCTCTCCTTGCCGGTTGCTTGCGAACATTTCGCGAGACCTTTTCACACCAAAAGACTCAGGAAAGCCCCATGAAAGCTCATCTCTTGATCGTCGCTGCCGCCGCCTTCGCCGTTGCCGCGCAGGCGCAAAACGTGCTTGGCTTCACCGCTGGCCAAAACACGTCGTACACGGACCGTCTCGGCGCCAACAACCTCGAAGCCGACGGCCTCAACCACTACGACACGCGCGACTACATGGATTGGATGCTCGATCCAACCGACCCGACCGGCGCGACGATGAAGTTCACGTCGCTGCAGGTCATCGTGCAGGACCAGATCGGCACGACGGCCGATTCGTTCACGATCGTCGGCTACACCGAAGACCCGACGACGCCTGATTACCCCAGCCAGACCGCGGCCTGGTTCCGTTCGGGCGCGATCGCGCTGCCGGCGAGCACGGCGACGGGCGCTGTGGCCTGGATCTACACGGTCACCCCAGCGGCGATCCCCGCCGCGCCGAAGGGCGACGCTTGGATCGGCGTTGGCATGTTCCTCGGGCCGGTTGGCACGACCTGGCCGACGGATGGCCTGTCGACGCACTGCACGTTCGACAAGGACACGACGTACACGGGCACCGCGCTGCGTGACCTTGCTGGCGCCCAGATCGCCAACATGCCGCTCAGCAACACGGCCTGCTGGCTTCCGGTGACGGCTGGCGTGCCCACGGGCCCGGCCACCTACCCGACGTCGGCTTCGGGCCGCCGCCAGATCTGGCTCGCCCTGAACGCCCCGGTCGCCAGTGGCGTGCCGGTCACCCAGACCAACCAGGCGTCCTACCCGTCGAGCAATGCCGGCGGTGCGAACGCGCTCGTCCCGCTGGGCGGCACGACGAACATGTTCTCGGGTCTCTATCCTGACCTGAACGACAACCACGCGCAGACCCCGGCCCGCGCCGACGAGATCGGTTTCCTCGTCAACGACGCCAGCCTGCCGAACGCGCCGGTCTTCGTGCTGATCGCCTTCGGTGGCAGCCCCATCGGCAGCACGCCGCTGGCGCCGCTGATGGCCGGCCTGTCGGGCCCGGGCACCAAGGGTAACGTCTGCATCGACTTCACGTCGGCCGCGACGTTCCTTGGCTTCTCGAACGGCACGGGCGTCTACCAGCACATGCTGGCGCTGAGCCCGGCGACGCGTCTGGCCCTCACGGGCTTCTCGCCGATCGACGTCTGGTACCAGGGCTTCATGCTCAACACGGCCGCGGTTGGCGGCATCGAAGCGCACGCCACGGGCTGCGGCATCCAACACCTGTGAGCCAGTCCACCGCTATTGCAGCCCTGGGGCTCGTAGCGGTCGCTGGAATCGGTGCCTGGTGCTGGTTCGATCGCGAACCAGCACCGGTGACGCCGGCGGCGCCCGCTGTCGTTGCTCCCACCGAGCCGAAGCCGAGTGCGCTGCTTCCCGTGCAGGCCGACTTGCAACCCAAGGTTGCTGAGGCCAAGCCTGCCGCCAAGGAGCCTGCCATTCGATTTCCGGATGGCTCGACGATGCCGGCACTCAATGGTGTGAAGTCCGACGTCGTGATCCAGTGGGGCACCCGTCCTTTCACGAAGATCATCGGGACCGAAGATGGTCCCAACGGGTGGAAGTGGTACGTGCACGAGAACGGCACGCGCTCGACGACCGCCATGATCGACATGAACGGGGTGCCTTCGCCGACAGGCCTCGTCGCGGAGCCGACTACGGCGCTGCCGACGCGAATGGAGTTTGAAGAAGGGCTCAAGAATGGCGCTGGCGGTAGTGCTGGCGGCAGCGGCAAGAAGTAGTCGCTGCGTTGCGCGTCGAGTGGATCGGATCTCAGAATCCTGATCCTCGACCGCGGGAGAACCCGCTTTCCATCCGGCTAGCGCTACTCTCCCCGAACCCTCTCGGACCGCGCCATGGAAACGAACCCCCTATTGAGCCGTCGTCGCATGCTGTTCGCAGCGGCGGCGATCCCTGCCGTCAGTCTGTTGCAGAGCTGCGCCACCAATCGTGGCCGCGCCGCAGCCGTTGCCCGCAATCCCGCGGATCCGGAACCGACCGTGGAGCAGACGGAGGGGCCGTTCTATCGGCTGTTCTCGTCAGCCAGGTCCGATCTGCGCGAGCCTGGCATGCAGGGTACCGAGCTCGAGGTCATGGGCCGTGTGCTCGACAAGCACGGCAAACCGCTCGCCAATACGCTGCTCGACTTCTGGCAGTGTAATGCGGCCGGCGTCTACGACCTGCGCACCTACCGTCTGCGCGGCCATCAGTTCACGGATGCCGAAGGTCGCTACCGCCTCACGACGATCGTGCCGGGCCTCTACCAGCCGCGCACGCGCCACATCCACGTCAAGCTGCAGCCGACGGGCGCTGATGTGCCCGATGCTCCAGGCATGCTGAATCTGACGACGCAGCTGTACTTCCCGGGGGAGCCCGATAACAAGAAGGACACGATCTTCGATCCGTCGCTCGTTGTCGCCATGGACACGGCCGGGGAGAAGAAGCTGGCGCGCTACGACTTCGTGCTCGATCTGGGCTGACTCGATATGGGCTGAGTCGGCACACGTCGCGCGGCAAGAAGGTGCCGCCAGTGCCTTGGCACCAGCGGCACCCATTCTGTCACTGCTTCTTCGTTGCCTTCGCGAGCAGTTCCTTCACGACCTCCGTGGCCGCGTCGCCATCGTGTCCGCGATAGCGGATCGACTGGTCGACATCGAGCACGACGATCGTCGGCCAACCACGCACCGCCCAATCATCGGCGATTGCGCGTTCTTGACCGTCTGGCTTGTTTTGGAAGCTGCGCCACGTCAGCTGATTCTTCTCGACCGCCGTCTTGGCGCGATCGAGCTTGTCACTGTTCACACCCACCAACGCAAACGGCTGATCCTTCAACTCATTCACGAGCGACCGCTCGTGCGGGTACATGGCCCGGCAAGGGCCTCACCAATCGCCCCAGAAGTCGAGGAACACGACCTTGCCGCGATAGTCGCTGAGCTTGAAGGCCACGCCGTCGAGGTCCACGCCCGTGATCTCGGGAGCCGCCATGCCGATGCCGAACTTCTCGACTTCGACCACGAGCTCGTCGAACTGGGATTGCAGGCGCTTGTCGCCGGCTTTCGCGATCGCTGCGGCCACGGTGGCCTTGGCGGTCACGTAGGCCTCGGACTTCACGGGTTCAGAACGCAGCGTCTTCTCGCCGCGATGGAACGCGATCCAGCCAAGCAGCGGCAGGTTCTTGCCGTGCTTCTCGATCTTGCCCATCACTTCTTTGGCGTAGTCGGCATCGACCATCTGGTCGAGGTAGCCCAGGGACGCGCCGAGTTGCCCCAGCTTGTCGCTGTCGAGGTGCGCGAGCAGCATGTCGATGACCTCGCGAGTCTCCGCTGGCTTCTCGCCCATGTTCATGGCGGGCAGCAGGAAGCTCACGGCGTCGTCGCCCGAGAACTCCTTGGCAGCGGCGATGTGCTTCTTCAGCAGCTCGCTGAAGTCGGGACGCATCGAGATCGCCGCGACAGGCTTGTCGTCGGCCTTGGCAGTTTCAGAGGCCTTCTGGGCCTCCTGCATCTGCTTTTGCCAGGTCTGGATGACCTGTCGGTACTCGGTCTGCAGTTCCTGCAGCCGTTGTTTTGCAGGGCTCACCTCGGCTGCGTCCTGTGCCCAAGCCTGGCACAGGAGCAGTGGGATGGCGAGCCATGATCGGGTGTGTTTCATGGTGGGGGCATTGTCGGGCCTGGGGGCTCTGGTGCAACTGACCACCGGACCGTTCCGCCCGTAGCCCCGGGTCGCTATCCTGTTCGGCCCTTATGCGCCTCAGCCAGATCCTGATCTCGACCCTTCGCGACGACCCTGCCGACGCGGAAATCCCGAGCCACAAGCTGCTCGCCCGTTCGGGCTTCATCGTCAAGATCGCCGCGGGCGTCTACACGTTTGCGCCGCTGATGTGGCGCGTCGTGAAGAAGTTCTCGCAGATCGTGCGCGAAGAGCTCGATCGGGAAGGCGCCAACGAAGTGATGCTGCCGATCATGCAGCCGAAGGAATTGTGGGTAGCGAGCGGTCGCTGGGATCGTTATGTGACCGACGGGATCATGTTCACGCTGAAGGACCGCAAGGGCAGCGAGATGTGCCTCGGCCCGACGCACGAAGAGGTCATGACGACCTACGTGAGTGCGCAGGTGAACAGCTACAAGCAGATGCCGGTCAACTGCTACCAGATCCAGGACAAGTTCCGCGACGAGATCCGGCCGCGTTTTGGCCTCATGCGTGGGCGCGAGTTCATCATGATGGACGCGTACTCGTTCGACGCCGACGTGGCGGGGCTCGATGTCGCGTACCAGAAGATGCGCAACGCCTACTGCCGCATCTTCGAACGCTGCGGCGTCAAGTACACGGTCGTGCAGGCGGACTCCGGCGCGATCGGTGGTGCCGGCAGCGAAGAGTTCATGGTCATCGCCGATTCGGGCGAAGACGCGATCCTCTACTGCGACGAGAGTGGTTACGCGGCGAACGTCGAGAAGGCGATCAGCAAGCTGCCCGCGGCACCTGCGGGTGGTGAGCCAAAGCCGATGGAGAAGATCGCCACGCCCGACGTGAAGACGGTGGCGCAGCTCGAAGCGTTCTTCCCCGGCTGGGTGGCCGGTCGCATGGCGAAGACCGTGCTCTACCACGTCACGTGGAAGAACAAGGAGAAGGTGGTCGCCGTGATGATGCGCGGCGATCTCGAGATCAACGAGGTCAAGCTCACGAACGCGCTCGATGCGCTGAAGGTGCGGCTCGCGACCGACGAAGAGATCAAGGCGGCCACGGGCGCGGAAACGGGCTTTGCGGGCCCGGTTGGTCTTCGCGACGATGTGCCGCTGCTCGCGGACGAATCGCTGCAGGGTGTCACCAACCTGCTCGTCGGCTGCAACGAGTCGGGTTTCCACTGCCTCAACGTCAACCTCGGCCGCGACTGCCGCATGCCGTCGTTCAAGGAACTGCGCACGGCGCGCGCCGGTGAAGGTTGCCCGATTTCGGGCCAGCCGCTGCAGCAGGCGCGCGGCATCGAAGTGGGACACATCTTCAAGCTCGGCACCAAGTACTCGAAGGCGATGGCGGCCACGTTCATGGACCAGGGTGGCAAGCCGACCCCGTTCGTGATGGGCTGCTACGGCATCGGTGTGTCGCGCACGCCGGCCGCCGCGGTCGAGCAGAACTTTGATGAGAAGGGCATCGTCTGGCCGGTGGCGATCGCGCCGTTCGAATGCGTGGTCGCGATGCTCGATCCCAAGCGCGACGAGCAGATCGCGCTCGCCGACAAGCTCTACGCCGACCTCAAGGCCGCGGGTGTCGATGTGTGCCTCGACGACCGGCCGTTGAGCCCGGGCGCGAAGTTCAAGGACCACGAACTCATCGGCATGCCGGTGCAGGTATTCGTCGGCCGCAAGGCGGGCGAAGGCGGGGTCGAGTTCCTCGTGCGCAAGGGCATGCAGAAGGGCGATTGTGCCGCGACTGAGGTCGTGGTGAAGACGCTCGCCGCGTTGGGTCGGTAGGGCCGTCAGGTCTCACCCACTCAGGTCTTCACCTACTCGGTCCTCACCTGCTCAGGGCGTCGCGAGCGATTTGCGCTCCCTGAGCAGATTCTGGCCACCGCTTCTCTGCCGCCGCGAGTCCGCGCAGGACCTTGCCGGTCACTGCAGGGCCGCTTGCTGCAAACGCTCTGCCAGTGGCTTGCAGATCCTCGGGGCGATCCTCGGCAAGCACCTCGAGCAGGAGGGCGGCCTGATGGAGGTCCTTTGCACTCTTGGTCTGCTGCACCAGCGAGCGTGTTTGGCTCACAAGTAGCTTGTGGAGTGCCAATCGGGCTGGGGCCGGGACGACGACTAGCAGGGCGCCGTTCTTGTGGATTGCCGCAGTAGGCTGCGCCTCGTCGATCAGGAGCGACAGATACTTGATCGGCGCTGCCGCGGCGCCAAGGCGAGGCAGGTAGACGGGGTCTTCCTGTCCGTCCCGGCCCGGGGTCAGCAGGTCGACCCGAAGCTGCTTTCCGCGTACCTTGAACGAGGTCGACGGCTGTCTTGGATCCAGTTGTGGTACCGGCAGGAATCCCATCTGCAAGCTCTCGAGGACATCGGGAATGTCGGCTTCGAGAGCCGGCGCGGCGATCATCAGGTGACTCGCCAGATCGACATCCTGGGTTCGCCAGGCGGCTTCGGGCCAGGCAACTCCAAGAGCTGCGCCCACCTGCGCAAACGCGTAGGAGCCCACCAGGGCCGCCCCAAGTCGAAATACCCCAGCATCTGCCAACGCACCTAGAACTCGGGCCACAGCATGCGGCAACTGCGGGATGCCCGCGACGTGGAGCAAGCGTGCCAGACGCAGGATCGGGACTAGATCGAGTTCGTGGTCCTGCCGCAACTGTTCGTGTTGCTTGAGGATCGCGGCGAGTGCTTTCGTGTCAGGGCCAATCGCGAGTTGTCGTTTCTTGTTCCCTGGATCGCTGTACTGAAAATAGACGTATGCCTTGCCTGCTACCGTCTTCTTGGTGAATGAGCCAGCCAGGTGAGACCACTGGCGGCCGCTGTCGCTGGCGAGTAGCAGGGCCAGCAACTCGGCATGAAGGGTCTGCGTGTCCTCTGGAAGGCGAGCAATCATTTATACGCAGAGTATTTGCACTCTGCGTATAAATCAAGACGACCCCGAGGGGCTGGCTCAGCGTCGACTCGTTCCCCAGCCTAGGCCAGTAGCTGAGCCAAGGCAGCAGGGTGGCTTCCGAGGCACGATTCGCCGTTCCTCTTCAATCAAGAAGTTCGAGGTTTGTCTACGTCGCTACCAGCTCAGCGAAAAGCGCCCCAGGCAAGGATCCCCAGGCTAGACTCGCGTCTCCACCTTCTCGAGAAACCATGACTCGCCATCTCCTCCCTCTGCTGTTCTCCGCCCTTGTTCCCGCTTTGTCCGCGCAAACCGTTGACACGATTGGCGGCGCAACGACTGCCCCGCTGCGTACCGCAACGAGCAAGGCGAGCCTGTTCCGCGTCGATACGTCGGTGCTCCTGCTCGACTACGAGATGTACCTCAACGTGCCGGGTGTGGAGACGTTGACGTTCTTCGTGCACCGCTACCACTCGCGCGCCGGCATCTACACGCTGGAATGGACGGCGAACGTCACCGTGAACGGCACTGGTGTTGGGCCTGCGTTCTATTCGACTGGACCGATTGCGTTGCCGTTGGTGGAAGGCAACCACTACCAGATCGGTGTCGGTTGGCCTGGCTCGCTCAGCTATCACTACATCACGTCGGCGACGAATTCGCCGGTGTCGTTTGGTGCATGGCAGCGCGCGCAGACACCAGGGTTTCCGGTGCCGACCTCGTTTTCGATTCCGGCGGGTCACGACTCGGCGATGTACTACCAGCGCCTGACCACCGTGCCCCTGCCCGCAGTCGACATCATTGGCACAGGCTGCGCGGCTGGCTCGCTTATCCCGAGGCTCGTAGCTAGTGGTGTGCCGACGATCGGGACCACCAAGAGCCTGGATCTCGTCGATGCCGTTGCCAATACCCTCGCGGTCTATTCGGTGGCGCTGGGGCACACAACGGCAGTTCCGACACCGCTGTTCGGTTGCGATGTCTGGCTTGATCTGCTGGCGCCCATTGCGACCAGCGCGGTGATCACCTCGGCCACTGGGATCGCCGGCCAGTCCCTTTCGATTCCGGCGGACCCGTCGTTCCTCGGTGTGCTGCTCTCCGCGCAGGCTGGCGTGTTGTCCGCGGGCATCGACATGACGAACGCGCTGGACCTCGTCGTGAACTGAGCCGGCTCACCCGCAGGACGACCCGGCTCAGCGATTGCCGGGGACGCCGCAACGCGGGATCCATCAACCACGAGATCGACGCAACCAGCCCCGCTGCGTCGCCTCCTTGGGGCCGGCTCACCCGCAGGGCGACCCGGCTCAGCGATTGCCTGCCCCGCTGCGTCATCTCCTTGGCAGCCAATGGTTCCGGTCTGCCCGTGAACTCTGCGCCGCGCGTGCTACCTTCCTTCCGCCATGAAGCCGCGTCCGCGCATTCTTTCGGGTGTCCAACCGTCCGGGTCCCTCCACCTAGGTAACTACTTTGGGGCGATCCGGCGCCACGTTGCGATGCAGGAGGAGGGCGAGTGCTTCTACTTCATCGCCGATTACCACGCGTTGACGAGTCTGCGGGACCCCGCGGCGCTCGCGAACTACACGCGCGACGTTGCGTTGACCTACTTGTCGGTCGGTCTCGATCCGCAGCGCAGTGTGTTCTACCGCCAGTCGGACATTCCCGAGGTCACCGAACTCGCCTGGCTGCTCGCGACGGTCACCGGCATGGGTTTGCTGGAACGTGCGCATTCCTACAAGGAGAAGGTGGCGCGCGGCATCAGTGCCTCGGTGGGGCTGTTCACGTATCCCGTGCTGATGGCTGCGGACATTCTGGGGCCACAGTCGGATCTGGTGCCGGTTGGCCAGGATCAGGATCAGCACGTCGAGATGACGCGCGACATGGCGCAGTTGTTCAACAACGCGTTCTGCGCGAACGATCCCGTGTTCCGTCTGCCGGCGGCCAAGATCGGGGATGGTGCGGCGCGCGTGCCCGGCACGACGTTTGAGAAGGGCACGGTGTTGCACGTCGCGACCGCGATTGGTCTGCGTGGTAGCGACGGCGGCCTCGTCGATGCCGACGACTACGCGCGCCGATTCCGCACGATGGTGCAGGAAGTGCTCGCCGCCAATCCTGAGGCAAGTTTGCGCACCACGGAAGAACTCGAAGTGTTGGTCGCGGCCGCACACGCGCATCATCTGTCGGGTGTCGTCGTGCAGGATCGCGCGTTGCGCGTGTTGGCCGAGAACCCCGGCGAGCACCTCATCACGACGCCTCGTCAGGGTGGGCTGGGCCTGGAGTTCTACATGCCGCTCGATCGCGTGCTGTTCTTGACCAAAGAAGGTCGGCGGCAGGCGGCGAAGATGTCGAAGAGCCAGGGTAATACGATCCCGATCTTCGACGAAGGCAAGTCGCTGAAGAAGAAGGTCATGGGCACCGAGACGCGCCTTGTGGAACTCGCGGATCCTCTGGATTGGCGCGAGGACATCGTGATCCAGCTCTATGAGCTGTTTGCGACGCCTGAAGAGCTGGCGGAGATGCGCGCCAACTACGAACGTGGTGGATTTGGCTTCGGCAACGCGAAGAAGGCTCTGCTCGAGAAGATCGAGGCGCACATGGGGCCGTTCCGCGAGCGACGCAAGGCGATCGAGGCGGATGCTTCGTTTGTCGACGACGTGCTGCGCGAAGGGGCCAAGAAGGCGCGCAATGTCATTGCCGCTACCACAGAGCGCGCGCGGGCAGCGTGTGGGTTGGGCAAGGTTCGCCGCTGATTGTCCGCCACGTGCTTCTGTGGGGGCTGTCCCGCGGTTCAATGGCACCATGGGCAAGCTCCTCGATTGGTTTGGGCCGAATCGCACCGAAGTCTGGCGAAAGCTCAGTGCGGAACTCGGCGGCAGCTACACGCCGCGCACGTGGCGACACCGCGACCGCGTCGAGGTTGCGCATGCCCACTGGACGATCACGCTCGATACCTACACCGTGCACGCCAACAACGCGCACGTGCCGTTCACGCGACTTCGTGCGCCATTCCTGAATACGGACCAGTTCCGCCTCAAGATCTACCGTTCCAGCGTGTTCTCTGCGCTGGGCAAGTGGCTCGGCATGCAGGATATCGAAGTCGGCGCGATGGAGTTCGACAGCGACTTCATCATCAAGAGCAACGATGAGCGGAAGGTGCGCGCGTTCTGCAAGAACATCGAATTGCGGCGCATGCTGATGGCGCAGAAGGCGATCACGCTCAGCGTCGAAGATCACGAAGGCTGGTTTGGCCCGAAGTTCCCCGCCGACACCGATGAGCTGCGCGTGGTTGTGCGCGGCCATCTGCGCGATATCGAGCGATTGCGAGCGCTGTTCAATTTGCTTGCCGTGGCGCTCGACCAGCTGTGTGACATCGGGGCGGCATACGAGCAGAAGCCGAGTTTCGCGCTATAGCCGGCGGTGGCCTATTCGTGGTCCCAGGCCTGTTTGTAGGCGATGCCGACGTTGAGCACCTTCTGCAGCAACTGGCTGTAGTCGAAGCCCGCAAACTTCGCGGACTCCGGGAAGTCCTCACCGGGCGTCAGGTCGTTGTTGACGTTGGCTTCGATCACGTAGACGCGTCCCTCGGCATCCATGCGCAGGTCGATGCGGGCGTAGCCGGACAGGTGAAGCGCGCGGTAGGTGCGCTTGGCGATCTTGATGATCTGTTCTTCGAGTTCGGGCGCCAGGTCGCGCGCGCGGCCCGTGCAGAGGCCAACGCGCTTCTGGTACTTCTCGTCCCACTTCACGCGCGACGTTGCGATCGCCTCGTTGCCTTCGGGCAGGTTGTCAAACCACAGCTCCCAGATCGGAAATGCTTCGAGCCGGTCATTGCCGACGATGCTGATCGTGAACTCGCGGCCCTCGAGGAACTGCTCGACCACGACGTCGGTCTGCAGCGTGCGCTGCAGGAACTCGACGCGTTCGGTCAATTCGGCGTCGTTGTGGACCACCGAGGCCTGCGAGATGCCCGCGCTGCCGTGGTTGACGGCGCCCTTCACGATGACCGGAAACTGCATGCGGCGCGGTAGCTTCGCTTTGCGGCTGCGCAGTTCGAACACGGCGAACTGCGGGCACGGGATGCGATGCCAGGCGAGGATCTGCTTGCTGAGCGCCTTGTCGCCCGCGAGCACGATGCCGCGCGGATTGCAGCCCGTATAGGGCTGCTTCAGCAGTTCGAGGAAACTCACGACGTGCGCTTCGTAGGTCACGACGTCGTGAAAGTCGGTGAGGATGTTGAACGCGATGTGCGGTTGCCATTCCGCGACGGCATCGCGGATCGGCCGGAGGTCGTCACCGACGCCGACCTGACGCACTTCGTGGCCCATCTCGGCCAGCGTCTTCACGACCGCGAGTTCCATCTGGTACGACCAGGTCTCCGAGGCGGGCAACTCGGCAGCATCGGCTGGGGGCACGAGAACGTCGTGCATGAGCACGAGAACGCGCAACTTCCTCATCGTCGAAACCTCGGTTTGCGTCCGCCAGCGAGCGCCAGCGTGACCATCGTCGACAGAACGGCGGCGCCAAGCCGCGATTGGTCGCGCGTGCGTGATACGCGCAGATCGAGTTCGCGGCAACGCTGGAGCATCGCATCGAGCGCCTGATCGACCACGTAGCGATACTGACCGGTCAATGCGGAGACCTTCGCGCGCAGGTCCTGCCGCTGCGTGAGCAAGAACGTGGCGGCGCGTTCGCGGCGCGTCGTGTTCTCCGGGGCGTCGAAGACCATGCGCAGCTCGCGGTCATGCCGCCATGGCTGCAGCACCCCGTACGAAGCCTGCTTGCGCCGATAGTAGTCGCGCAGCGTGAGCTTCACACGCGGCAAGGACTCATCGCGATCGCGCGATCTTACAGACGGCGGGAGATCGCCGATGTCCTTCAACATCTTGTCCAGCACGTGCAGCTTCTTCAGTGCGGGCCAGCCTTCGTAGACCTTCTGCCAGCGCGAATTCGGCGTGAGCCACACGGCGAAACTCTCGGCGTAGTCCTCGGCGGGATGGCTCTGGGCGTACCACGAACCGAGGTTCTGCACATAACGTTTGCTCGTCGGATTGGCGCGATAGGCCGAACGGTAGGGTGCGCTGTAGTTGCCGAAGGTCTGCCGCCAATCACGGCGCGAATGCAGGCGATAGGCGTTGTCCATCGCGTGCGCCGCTTCGTGGCGCAGCAGGCGCATGCACCAGTCGTGGGTGCTGCCTTCGGCTTCGAACATCTGCGAGTGCTCAAGGCGGACGAGCCGGCGATGCGCTAGGTAGAACGGCACGGCAAAGCCCGTGGATCCCTCCGGCGTGAACCAATCGGTGGACAGCCACACATAGGGGCGGAACACGAGGCCGGCGCGCTTCATCTCGGCGTAGAGACGATTGACGCGGCGCTGCAGCGCAGTGCCTTCGAGTTGCAGCTCGAGGTCGCAGAGCCGCACATCGAGCAACTCCTCAGTGGGCAGGTCTGCCCACCATGGGGTCTTCGTACGTCGGCGTTTCTTGGGCACGAGGCGAAGATACCGGAGCGGCCGGCCGCGGAGCCAGGGTCGGTTCTGGCTTTGGTGTCCCCGGTGGCGACGTCAGTGGGTAAGGGTGCGTTCGATGCGGCGGTCGGGCACCAGCCAGATCAAGGCGACGACCGAATAGGTCGCCACGCCGAGCCACGGTTGCACCAACGCGAGACCGATGCCGACCAAGTAGATGACGAGAGAAATGCGGCCCTTGAAGTCTGCACCGATGGCCTTGCCGAGGGCACTATCGGGGCCGTGGTGGGCGAGCAGCGCGCGCACGAGGATGTAGTAGGCCACGGCCGCGAACGTGAGCACTGCGCCATAGAGCACCACGGTTGCCTGCGCGAAGTGATTCTCGCCCATCCAGCCCGTCGCAAACGGCCGGAGTGACAACCAGAACAGCAGGTGCAGGTTGGCCCAGAGTGCGCCGCCGCCGACGCGCGTGGTGGCCTGGAACAGGTGGTGGTGGTTGTTCCAGTAGATGCCCACATACACAAAACTCAGCACATAGCTGAAGAACACCGGTAGCAATGCTGCGAGATCGGTAAAGCTCGCACCTGCGACTTCGTCGTGGCTGTGCGGCACCTTCATCTCGAGGACCATGATCGTGATGATGATGGCGAGCACGCCGTCACTGAATGCTTCGAGTCGACCTTTGTGCATGAGGGTAGCCGTTTCGTGGGACTGGCGAGCATGGCTCGCGGTGGCGCACGCGATCAGGTTCGCGCGCGCTGGATCGAGGCGGGCCTGGCGGGAAGCAAGCTTCGCCGCCAGGCCTCTGCTTCTCAATTGCCGATCGTGATCGCGATCGCGTCGCTCATCAGGACCGGGCAGGCGCCGCTGACGAGTTCGAGGTACTGACCCGTGATCAGCACGCCGCAGAGACCCTGGCTGGTCGGGGCTGCGATCGTGGCCGTGGCCGAGCCGATTGCGTTGACCTGCACGTAGATCGCCGTCGGGTTGGGCACGTGCACGGTGCCGAGGCACGGCGGAATGATGCCGCTGAGCGGGATCGAGGTCGAACCGAGGCCGAGTGCGATGAAGCCGAGGGCGGCGTTCGGCGTGGCGCCGAGCACGGTCCAGTCGAGGTCGCAACCGAGGTTGCCGTTGGTCGACGTGGTCATGCCCGGGCCGTTGCCGCCGCCGAGGTTGACGACGCTACCCGCGGTGCCGTTCACGCAGGACAGGCAGCCCGACACGTTGGTGGCGACGATCGCGTAACCAGCGTTGAAGTTCGAGCGGTTGCCGAACGTGATCGACGTGAGCGTGCGGCCGGTCTGGGCGCTGAGGTCGATGACGCGCTCGGTCAGCGACAGGTTGGAGGCCGGCGTGCCGGCGAAGTCCGTGCGGTCGGTGCCTGGCAGCGCGCCGCCAAACCAGTCACCGCCACTGACCGAAGTCGTGAACGGGGCGCCGGTCTGGAAGCCGAACTCGACGTCAAACGCACCGCCGCCGTTGCTGACCTGGAACAGGACGCTGGCGCGCGAGGTCAGGTCGAGCAGGATCGGCTGCGCGAGCGTGGTCACCTGCGGACCGGTGTGGTCGCTGTTGGGCAGCCACAGTGGTTGCGTGCCGATATCGTCGGCATCGGCGGTCAGATCCCACGGCCGGTTGCCACCGTCGACCGTGTTGCGATCGCCGAGGTGCACGATGTCGAGCGCGCCGGGCGTGCTGATGACGTTGTAGGGGGCCAGCAGGGCGATGTTGGGCACGCCGGCCGAGAAGTCGAGACCGCGATCCGAGATCGAGCGGTAGCCGTTCGGGTCGTCGGGCAGGCCGGATTCACCGGTGTTGACGATGCCGTTGAAGTTGTAGTTGAGCGGGATCTGGTTCACGCGGCGGGGGACCGGCGGATACTCGAAGTTGCCGGCGAGGATCGCGTAGCCAGCATTGAGGTTTGAGCGGTTGCTGAACGAGATCTGCGTGACGACCTGACCAGCCTGCGAGCTCAGATCGATGCGGCCTTCGGTGATCGAGAGGTTGTTGCCCACGAAGGCATTGTCGACGCGGTCCGTGCCTGCGAACGTGCCACCAAACCAGTCGCTGGCCGAGAGCGTGGCCGTGTACGAGCCGCTGCCTGCGAACGTGAACGTCACGTCGAACGCGCCGCCGCCGTTGCTGATCTGGTAGAGGAACGAGGCGACCGTTGTCGACGTGATCGGCAGCGGGAAGGGCAGCACACTCACCTGTGGCGTGGTCTGATCGGCGTTGGTGAGCCACAAGGGCTGGATGCCGACGTTGTCGTTGTCCGCCACCAGATCGAAAGCGTAATTGCCGTTATCGACGGTGTTGCGGTTGCCAAGGTGCACGATATCGAACGCGCCAGGTAGAGCGACGAGCGCGTACGGAGCGAGCAGTGGGTCGGTGGGCACACCACCCGTGAAGTCGAGGCCGCGGTCCGAGATCGAGCGATAGCCGTTCGGATCGTCGGGCAGGAAGTTCTCACCGGCGTGAACGATGCCGTTGAAGTTGTAGGTCAGTCCCAGCTGGATGGTCTGGGCCTTGAGCGACGCGCCAAGGGCGGGAAGGAGGAGCAGCAGCGAGAGTTTGACGGGTTGCATAAGTTCGTTGTGTTGAGACCAAATGACGAGGAAACGGAAAGCGGAGGATTACTGGATCATGAGCAAGGGCATTGCATTGCTCGCAAAGACGTACTGTTGGGTAGTCGGGTCCTGCACGAGGTATGCGTGGTGGAACTGCAGGCCGAGCAAGCTCAGTGGCAGTGGTGGTACGACGATCGCCGCCTGGGCCATGCCAGTGTTGTCGAGCAGGCCGATGGTGCTCTGCAGCAGCGCGGGGCTGAACGGTTGCCACGTGAGCTGAAACCAGAGGTCGCCCTGCGTGTTGAGCGGCAGCGTGACAGCGCCGAACGGCGTGCCCGGCGACGTGCCGGAGAGCGTGCCGATCACGTGGTAGGCGAGCCCGGCATTGGCCGCGCCCGCCTGCAGCGTGAAGTCGACGCGCCCGCCGTTCAACAGGGAGATACGATCGCTGCTCGCGAACAGCGGATCACATTCGTCGATGCGGCCATTGCCGTCGAAGTCGTGCGAAAGGCCGCTGCGCAGATCGCAAGTGTCGGGAATGAGGTTGCCATTGCAGTCCATCGCGCTGTGCGCGACTTCGCATTCGTCGGCGCGGCCGTTGGCATCGCAATCGTCGGGGTCGCCGTAGCTGATGCGCAGGATGCGGCCACCGGCGGCCGTTGGGCCCGAGGTCTGCTCGTCCTTGTAGAGATCGCCGAAATAGAGGCCGTCAGGCCCGGCGGCCAGACCGACGGCGGTTGCGAAACCGTCGCCAACGTATTCGACGAACGGAATCGGGCCGGCGATGCGATTGCCCGACAGGTCGAGCACGAACTCGGTGATGCGCTTGCCGATTGCCTGTTGCCCCTGGGCATACGTGGCGCCTGATTCGGTGACGAAGGCGTGGTCCAGCCGTTCGGCGGGGAAACCACTGCCGCCAAACGTCTGCTGCTGCACGAACGCGACGTTCACGGGCCCGCTCGAAGGCGCCCAGTTGTAGATCGCGAAGTTGGCCATGCTGGCGTCGGTGTTGTTCCAGCCGTAGTTGCGGCCCGCGACGAGGCGCGAGAAACGATCCACGGAGGGGCCGTTCTCGACGCAGTAGCGGAAGCCGTCGGCCGCGCGGTAACCGCCGCCAAAGGGATTGCGCACGCCGTAGGCGAAGATGTAGTCGCGCGAGTCGAGCGTGCCGCCGTTGTAGAACGGGTTGCTCGGCACCGGTGTGCCATCGAGATTGAGGCGCAGGATCTTGCCGCGGTAGGAACCGAGGTTCTGCGCGGTTGTGTAATCGAAGCCGTCGCCCATGTGGCAGTAGAGCTGGCCCGCGACGATCTCGACGTTGGAGATCTGGTGCGATTGACCTTGGGTCTCTCCTTGCATGTCGAGCAACACCTGACGCGACGACGACGTTACGCCGCCGTTGGTGCTGTGCAGGCGCGTGATGCGCGGGTAGTTCTGCCCGCTGGTGCGCCACATGTGGGACACAAACACGTCCCTTGTGATCGGATCCACCGCGATGCCGGCAAGGCCCTGTTCGCCGCTGCCGGGGAACTGCCCGGAAGGCGTGTAATTGAGCAAACCCGTCGCGTACGTGAGCACCGTGTGGTTGTTGGTGACCACCTTGATCGTGCCGTAGAGCTCGGTCACGTAGAACAGCGGATCCGTGGGCAATGGGCCAGGGCTCGGCACGAACGCGATATTGATCGGCATCGACAAACCGGTGGCGATCACATCGACGCGGTAGCCTGGCTCGCGCGCGACCCACGGTGCGGGCAGGCCGCGCGCCACGGTGCTGAAGTCGGGAACGTGCGGCGAGGCCGCGCCGGAGTAGGTGGCGCCGTCTTCGCTGACCCAGAAGGCTGCGGTCTGGTAGGGAGCGAGATTGATCGCGGGCAGGCGGATCGTGATGCGTTCGCAGTCGTGTTCAAACGCCACGAGGTCGCTGGCGGGCAGGATCAGGTTGTTGCCCGTCGCCCCCGAATCGATCACGACGCGCACGGCGCGATGCAGCGGCAAGGCGCCCGGATTGGTCTGGCGGTTGCCGGTGGCGGGATCGCCGTCGATGCGCAGCACGAGCCAGCCCGTGTCGCTCTCGATGCGCAACATCGGGTTTGGCGCGCCGGCCGGCAGATCGATGGGCGTGCCGTTCGTCGCGGTCCAGACCGGTTCGGGATGATCTTCGAGGTCGTCGAGCATCATCGCCGACTTGACCTCGGCGGGGCCGGTCGAGAACGGCCGCGGCGTCGTCCAAGCGCTCCATTCCGTGGCGGCTTGCCCACTGTTGTCCTGGTGTCGAACGCGCAGCGAATACTGGGTATTGGCAAACAAGCGCGCCCAGCCCGCATGCGAGTTCTCGAACACGCCGTCACCGAGATGGATGTGCACCTTCTCGACGCCGGTGATCCCGATCGCAGCCCAGACGCGTTGGCTCGGGTTGATCGTCCAGATCTCCCAGTCCGTCGCCGCGTGCGTGTCCCCGGCGTTTGGATCCGCGAACGGTGCTGTCTCCATGTGCACGTCGCTTGGGTTCAGGACCTTGTTGGGCTGCGACGGCTCGGTGATCACCGGCGTGAGCGGCGGTTGGTTCTGCGCGAGCAGACCATTCGTGAACAACGCGCTGGCGACGAGGCCGACGGTGAATAGCGCGCGACTGGTGCGGAGTGCGTTCATGGCTGGGAAGTGGTGCATCAGTTGCCGATGGTGATCGCCAGCGCGTCGCTGAGCAGGATGGGGCACGTAGTGGGCACGAACTCGGCGTATTGCACCACGAGGGTGATGCCGCAGAAGCTCTGGTCGACCTGCGCCGGGATCAAGAACGTGGCGCTGCCCGTCGGGTCGATCATGGTGGAGACGAGGATCGGGTTGGGCACGTGCACGGTGCCGGAGCACGTGCTGAACAGCGTGCTCAGCGGCAGGTTGCCAGCCGCGAAATCGATCGCGAAGAAGCCCAGGGGCGTATTTGGCGTGGCGCCAGCAACCGTCCAGTTGAGCGGGCAGCCGAGGAAACCCGGCGCGGTGGTCGACATGGTCGGACCGTTGCCGCCGCCGACCTGCACGGGGCCACCACTGTTCCCGCAGGCGAGGCAACCCGAGACGTTGACCGCCAGGATCGCGTAGCTGCCGTTCGGGTTGGAGCGATTGCTGAACGTGATCTCCGTGAGGATCAAACCCGACAGCACGCTCAGATCGACGGAGCCTTGTTCGATGCGCAGTGGCACTCCTGGTCCGCCGCGATCGATGTCGGCCGCGCCTGCATAGCTGCCGCCAACCCAATCGCTGCCGACCAAGGTCGCGGTGACGGAGCCGCTCGCGAACGTGAACGTCACGTCGAACGCGCCGCCGCCGTTGCTGATCTGGTAGAGCACGCTCGCTGTCGAAGCACCATCGAGCAGGATCGGTTGCGCGAGCACCGTCGTCTGCGGACCGCTGAGATCGACGTTGGGCAGCCAATTGGGCTGGATGCCGAGATTGTCGCCGTCGGGCACGGCATCAAAGGCGCGCGTGCCGTTGGCGACGGTGTTGCGATTGCCGAGCATGACGAGGTCGAGCACGCCCGCTTGCGCGACGAGGCTGTAGGCGGCGAGCGCTGGATCGCCAGGCACACCGAGCGTGAAGTCGAGGCCCTTGTCGGCGATCGAACGGTAGCCATTGGGCGCGTCGGCGAGCTGCGCTTCGCCCGCGTGCACGATGCCGTTCCAGTTGTAGTTGAGCGGGATCTGGTTGTCGCGCTTCGACACCGGCGCGGCTTCGACGTTGACGCCGTAGATGCCGTAGCCGGCCGCGGTATTGCTGCGATTGCCAAACGCGATCTGGGTGAGCGTCTCGCCCGCATCGACACTGAGATCGACCGTGCGTTCGGTGAGGCTCAGCGAAGCGCCCGCGTTGGCGCGATCGACGCTGTCGCGGCCGGCATAGCTGCCAGCAAACCAATCGGGGCCCGTCAGTGTGCGCACGCGCGTGCGACCACTCAGGTACGTGAACGTCACGTCCAACGAACCGCCGCCGTTGCTGATGTGGAACAGCACGCTCGCAGTCGAGTTGAGGCCGATCGGAATCGGCGACGCCAGCACGGTGGTCTGGGGACCGGTCTGGTTCACGTTGGTGAGCCAGCCTGGCTGCGTGCCGACGTTGTCGCCGTCCGGCGCGGCATCAAACGCCCAATTGCCGTTGTCGACCGTGTTGCGGTTGCCGAGGTGCACCATGTCGAGTGTGCCCGCGGTCGCGACGATGGCGTAGCGCGCGAGCGTGGCGTCGTTGGGCACACCCGCGGTGAAGTCCAATGCCCGATCCGAGATCGAGCGGAAGCCATTGGTGGCGTCGGGCGCGCCCGTTTCGCCAGCGTGGGCAATGCCGTTCCAGTTGTAGTTGAGCGGGATCTGGACGGTGTTCTGCGCGCAAAGGAAAGGCGCAGACAAGAGCGTGGCGAGGGCGATGCGAAACAAGGTGCGACTCCGGGGCGAGCGGGGCGTCACAGAGTAGCAGGTGCCTTCGTCGGGCTGGGGCGCCCCTGAGTCATTACTACGTCATTTCTGCGACGCGGAATGCGCTCTGGCGACAGCCTCCAGCCAACCCATGCCAAAACGCTGATCGGGCTCGAGGTAGTGCCCTTCGCTCCATTCATTGAGCGAGGCGATGAGCACCAGGGGGTCATCGATGGCAATCGGCGAACGAAACGCCATGGCCCGGCGCAGGGCTGCAGCGAAGTGATCGGGGTGTTCGCCGGTCACGACGGGCGACCACGGATACTTGTCCGGGCGCGTCGCCCCGAAGTCCGCGCCGCGTGGCGAGGCGTCCCACCCGGGCGCCACCGACGGCATGTAGGGCAACCCGGACGTCGTGGCGAAGGCCGGCCACTGGCTCGCGCGCAGCTCGGCATACTCGGCGTAGTCCTGCGCGAGAGGACCTTTCCAATCCGGCAGGAACACGTAGTGCGTGACACTGTCAAAGCCGATCTCGCGTACGAGTGGCAGGGTCTCCGCGTTGGGTTCGATCGCCGCGAGGTGCAGGTCGCGATGGCCGTGTTCGGCAAGCCAGCGCCGCGCCGCCGTCACTGCCGCGCGGGCGTTCGCAAGGCCGAGTTCGCGCACGAAGAACGTCGAGTCGAAGATCGACAGGTAGCTGCGGCCGCCCACGGTGACGTAGTTGCGGCGGTGGAAGTAGTTCTCGGCCAGCATTGCCACGAACTGCACGAAGTCCGCCACGTCGGACGGCACCAGCCGGCTCGGATCGATGACGGGGAGGTCGGGGCGTGCGACCGGCAGGACGCGCCGTGGCATACGATTGGCCCACATGCACGCAAACGGCATCGAGGTGCCGAGTGGGCCGCCGAGGAACCCGTCGTCGAGGCCCTGTTCGAACACCCGCTTGCCGCGGCACCAGAATACGCCGAACACCAGCGCATCGACGCCGTGATCGCGCGCGAGCTGGATGCGGCGCCCCAGGGCCACGGGATCGCGGTCGTCATATTCGCCGAGCAGCGGCAGGCGCGGCTGGGCGTGACCTGGGAAGCGAGGTTGGCAGGCGCGCACGAGTTCCCACTCCGTGAAACCGGGGTGGAAGGAGATGTCTCGTTCTGCGATCGGGTGCCAACCCGTGTAGACGTAGGCCGCCGTGCGCATTCGGGGTGGGCATCGTGGCGCCAATCAGGGGGCCGCGTCCAGGGTTGGTTCTGGGATGCAGGGGCCTTGCGATCGGCGGAACGTAAGACCGGTGCGGCGACCGCAGGACTCCGGAATCCGGGGAACAATGGCGCCCGGGCGATTCGTCCAAGGCCGTGCTCTGCTCCCTGGTCATTCTCCACGGAGCACGGTGCGCCGCCGGCTTGGTGCGGCGCAAAGTAGATTGCCCTGTCCCGCTACTGCCTACCCCAAATGAACAAGCTCCTCTCCCTGACTGTCGCGGCCTTTGCCGCGGTTGCCGCCACGGCGCAAGCGCCGTCGTGCAATGGCACGGCTCCGGCCGGCTCGTTGACCACCCTCTTCGGTGGTGGTGTCTACCTTGGCGCTACCAGCGCCACGGTTGGCTTCAACCAGATGTTCGACCTCGTGTCGAACGCTGACCTCACGATCAACCAGATCGACCTGCACTTCTACGACAACGGCGCCCCAGCCACGAATCCTGTGCTCGTTGGCCTTACGACGGCCGTCGAGTTCTGGACCTGCCCGACGGCGAGCGCCGGTAACGAGACGAACCAGGCGGCTTGGACCCTGCAGGGCACGGGCACGGTGACGATCCAGGCGAACGGCACGCACTCCCCGGCCGTGTTCACCCCGTTCCAGCTGCCCGCCGGTAGCTACGGCGCGGTGGTTCACGTGGCCCCGGTGTTCGAGCCGGTCAGCGCACTCAACGTCGGGGCGCACCCGCTGTACACCAACCCGGCCAGCACGCCCGGCACCGCGACCGTCTACCAGGACCAGTACCTGACCCTGACCGCGCGCGGCTTCCAGGGTACGGCCTGGACCGGCATTCCGGCGCTGCGCGTCTGGAACGGCCAGATCTACTACCAGCCGAGCGCGAACGCTGGTTACACGACCGCCTTCGGCGCCGGCTGCTACAGCCGCCCGCAGAGCTTCTACGAGTACCAGACGGGCCCCGGTGGCGGTCTCTCGACCACCTATGACCTGTCGAACACCACGCTGTCGCTGATCAACCTCGGCAACAACTACCTGGTTGCCCCGGGCGGCTCGACGTTCATCCCGCCGGTCTCGGCGGCGTTGACCACGGTCGGCGCGACGCTGGATGACGACATCACCGCTCCGCTGGCGCTGCCGTTCACGTTCAACTACCCGGGGGGCTCGACCACGCAGGTGATTGCGTCGACGAACGGCCACGTGTTCCTCGGCACCAGCACGGCCACGTTCGGCCCGTACACGTTCTCGGCGTTCTTCTCGGACGTCCCGCGTCTCGCGGCGGCCTGGAGCGACCTCGACATGACGAACCAGGGCTCGATGCACTTCGACGTCGACCCGAGCAACCAGTTCGTCACGATCAGCTGGGTCAACGCCGCGGAGTGGGATCCGAATGCGGGCCCGGGCCTTGGCGGCAACACGTTCCAGATCGTGATGTGGGCCAACGGCAACGTGGACTACGTCTACCAGAACGTCAGCGTGTGGAACTCGCCGCTCGTCATCGGCTTCGGCCGCGGCAACGGCACGGCGGATCCGGGCTCGGTCGATATCAGCGCGCTCGGTGCGTTCCAGTCCGGTGACGGCCGTGTCCCGCCCGTCCTCGGCATGAACCCGCGTCCGGTCGCCGGCAACACGATGAACTTCATCACCACCGGCATTGACGCGGCGACGACGATCTTCGGCGTCTACGCGATCAGCTTCGGCGGCTCGGCTGGCACCAGCCTCTCGATCTACGGCATGCCCGGCTGCAGCCAGTATGTCTCGCTGCCCGCCGTGACGACGTTCGCCGCCGTTCAGCCGAACGGCACGATGTCGACCCCGCTGTCGATCCCGAACGACCCGTCCTACAACGGTGTCAACCTGTTCTGCCAGGCCGCCCCGCTCACCCCGGGCCTGAACCTCGCCAACGTCATCACCTCGAACGGCCTCTGCGTTCACATCGGCCTCCAGTAAGGCCCGTCGCCCCTGAGCAGGCCTTCCAGCCTGCCTGAGGCGCCCCAGCGAGCCGGCCCAGGTGGCCGGCTCGCTGCGTTTCCAGGGAGCATTTCCCGGGAAGGCTGTCCCGCGGGCCCGTCTGAGGGACAATCCCGCGCGCCGTGGAACCCCGTGACCTGTTCGAGATCCTGGTGCGCGATCACATCGATTCGGTGCGCGCCTTCCTGCTCGCTTCGCTGCGCGACAGTGTCGCCGCCGAGGACGTGCTGCAGGAGACGTTCCTGGTCGCCTGGCGGATTCTCGATCGTTACGACCGGCAATTGCCGTTTGGCCCGTGGGTGCGCGGCATTGCCGGCAAGTTGCTGCTGAACCACCGGCGCAAGCTTGGCCGCAGTCGTGTTCATTTTTGCGACGATCAGGTGCTCGGCCAGATCGACGAGGGCTTCCGCAAGTTCATCCAGCTGAAGGGCGACACGTTCGATGAGAAACTCGATGCGTTGCGCGATTGCCTCGGCAAACTGAAGGGGCCGCAGCGCGAGGCGATCCGTCTCCACTACGAACATGGCCTGCACTGCAAGGAGATCGCGGATCGGCTCAACATCGGTTTTGAAGCCGTGAAGAAGCACCTGCAGCGTGGCCGTTCGATGCTGCAGCGTTGTCTGGAGACCAAGATGCCGGGGGGAGTCGCATGAACGAGCATCCAGAAGACGCGCAAAATGGCGATTCGAAGCCTCCCCAGGCAGTTCCCGAGGCCTGGCGCGAATTTGATGACACCCTCGCCGATGGCCCGTCGCCGGCGCAGGTTCCCGACGAAGCCAAGGTCTGGCTCGGCGAACAGCGCTTCCTGCACGGCATGTTGCGCGCGTTGCACACGGCCGATGCCGCGGCCCGTGAAGGCCGCATCGCCACCTTGCTCGAACGCATCGATGCCGAGGGCGACGCGGCGGCCGTGCCGTCGCCGCGACGTCACTGGGGCCTCGTCAGCCTCGCCGCGCTCCTGCTGGCCACGCTGACGCTGTGGTTCGTGATGCCGGACCGGCTGCCGACGGCCGACGCCGCGGTGTCGCGTGCGGTCGCCGAGCTGTCGCGCGATGTGCATCGCCGGTTCCGGGTGCAGTTGGTGGCCAAGGACCCGACGGGCAAAACACAGATGCGCCACGAGTTTGCCCTGGTAACCCACCCTGGCATGCGGTTTCGCATCGACGGCAAACTCGGGTTTGGCGGCATGCAGTTCGGCGAACTCCGCATCGGCTGCGATGGCACCGAATTGTGGGTCTTGCCGGCCAACGGCATGTTCCGTCGCGCGGTGCCCGTGGCCGAGCGGGAGCGCCTGATGAGTGGTTTTGGCGAGGTGCTCGACCTTGGTTATCTCGACGTGCACGACCTCGTGCAGCGTTTCCCCGATGATTACGACCTGCGGGTCGTGGCTCGTGAAGCGGGCCGCGACGGGCGTCCGAGCGTGCGGGTCGAGGCCGTGCGGCGGGCTTTGGCCAAGATGCCGCTGAAGAGTGCCTGGCTGCTCTGTGACGAAGCCACTGGCATGGTGACGCGCATCGAGGCGGACCAGGAGTTGCGCGGTGGCTACAGCCGGCACCTGAGCCTGGAGTATCTGGGCGAAGAGTCGCCGGCGCTGGTCGACTATCGCCGCCCCTGGTGAGTGGGGTTTGGTTCGGCGTGTGCTGATAACGCAGTTCGGTCCGTGACGCGGGGGCGGTCGTTCCTACAATCCCGGCCAAGCTCGTGACCACTGGCCGATGACCCCGCCCGATCCGCAGTCCTTGTCGCGCTTGCGCGCGCTGCTGCGCGACACTGCGCTGCCGCCCGAGCAGTTGCTGCCCCTGCTCGCCAACGAACGGCAACAGGTGGCGCGCAATACCGAACTTGAACACGAGCAGGTCGGGATGTCCCTGCGGTGGCTGCAGCACCAGCCCGAGGCAGGCGAGGGTGGGCTCGCCGGAGAATTGAGGGCCGTGCGGCACGAGTGGTTGGCGCTGCGCGTTCGCGGGTTGGTGGCCGAATCGGGGCGGGACGCTGGCGGGCTTTTTGACCTGTGTGATGCGCAGGCCGAGGCCGCCATGCAGGGTGATGCGCAATTGGTCGCCGATTGTGAGGCCGCTCTCGCGCGCGGCATCGTCAAGATGAGGGCCGACGCGGCGCTCGACGAAGAAGCCAACGAACGGGTCGCGGCGCTGCTCGTGTCGCCCGACGACGTGCCACTCCGTCATCAGGTTGAGTCGCTGCGGCGGCACGCTGCGCTGTTCCGGGCCTTGGCGGCGACGACCGGTTCGAAACGTTGTGCGCGTTTTGCCCGGCGCCTCGGCCGGGCCGCCGACGATCGCGAATTGGCGCGGCGGCTCGAAGGGCTGCTGGGCCGGCGCGGCGTCGTGGTCCTCGAGACGGTCAACTTCGTGCTGCTGCTGGTCGTGCTGGTGACGCTGTTCGTCGAGATGGCGATGACGCTGTCCGAAGAACAGCTCGTGGTCTTCCACTGGATCGACGCGCTGGCGTGTTCGTTCTTCGTGCTCGACTTCCTGTTCGAGCTGGCGCTGCATCCCCGGCGCATTTCGTGGTTTCTACGCAAGGTCCTCACCGACCTGGTTCCCGCCATCCCCTCGGTGCTGTTCCTGGTGCCGGGCATGGCAATGCCGTCCGGCGCTGACGAGATCGTGCTCTTGCGGCTTGGGCGCTTGTTGCGAGTCACCTGGGCCGCGCGTTATGCGCGTCTCCTGTTGTTCCTCGTGCGCGGCATGGATGGCCTCGTGCAGCGATTCAGCCAACTGCTCAATCGCGAGTTCGTGTTCGTGCCGGCGGCCGCGGAAGTGCATCGACGCATCATCGAGGATGAACGTCGCGACCTCGTTTTCGAGAGTCTGCGGCGCGAACACGAACTGATCGCGATCCTGCCAAAGGTCGAACGCGAAGCGGCGCTGTTGGCGACCGCGCGCGCGACGCGGCGTCTCGCTGGCGAACTCGATCCCCTGCGCGCGGGGCGATGGCGTGATCGCGCTATCGAACGCGATGTGCCTCTGGAGCAGGCGATCGAGCAGCTCTGGGCTTTGCGGCCCCAGGATGTCGGGCGCTGGCTGCGGCCAAGCGACATGCGCGCGCTCGATCGCGTCTTGCGCGTGCTCAGCGTGCCGCCGGTGCGTTGGCTGCCGATCGTGCGGCGGTTTGCCGTGTATCCACTGCCGGGCAGCCCGGAAGAACGCGTCGTCGCGTTGGCGCGGCGGGTGGCCGAGTGGTTGCAGGGCTGGCACGGCAAACTGCTGTTCTACGCGGATCTGCACGGCATCGTGACCGGGCCGCAGATCCTCGATCGGGTCGCTGGTGCCATGGTCAAGGCGACGCAGCGGCCCGCGGTGCGATTGCTGCTATTCGGCGGCTTGTTCGTACTGTTCGACCAGTTCGTGCGCAACGAGTGGCTGAGCCATGTGCTCGGCAAGATCGTTGCTACACCACTCATCGTGCTCGGCAGCTTCTGCCTCGTCTTCCTGACGCTTGGCCGTTGGTTGAAGAGCGTCGCCGGTGAGGCATCGGAGTCGTATCGACTGACCAGCGAAGCGCACTTCTTGTCGCAGCTCGAGCGGACGAAGCAACACTACGAGGCCATCGACTTGCCGTTCCTCGCGCGGCGCGTGCTCGGTCACGATCGGGATACCGCGGTCGCCTGTCGCGTGCTGCATACCCAGCTCGTCAGTGTTCGCACGGGCGTGCCGGTGCCAGACCGCGAAGTCGCCGACACGCTGCGATTCGACTGCAATCGCCTGGCACTGCTCTATATCCACTTCCTCGATGGTGCACCGCTGCACGCGAGTGACGTGAAGACCACGGAGCAGTTGCTGGCCAACCAGTCGCTCGAGAACCTGCGGGCGCAGTTCCTGCGCCTGTCGCGGCGCGAACGCAAGCAGCTGCGCCGGCTCAAACTCGACGAAGGATCGCTGTTTAGCGGCCCCTTCCTGTGGTTTCGCTTCATCACCGAGAGTGTCGCCGTCGAGGCCGCCAAGCGAATTGACGGCTACAACCGGTGGTGCGTGCCGCTCGCCGAGCGATCGACGGCATCGCCGGAAATGCTCGCTGGCATGCAGGAGTGGTTGGAGCGGCGCAGCGACCCGAAGGGTGGGCGCACGATCACCGAGAAGCGCAGTGACTCGCGGGTCGAAGTCGGCCCGACGACCGAGTTCACGGCTTTGGACTTCGTCGCCGCCGAGCCGGAGCGCGATCGACACATCGCCGCGATGTTTGGCGAGCAGGTGCTCGAAGTCGTGCAGCTCGATCGGCGCACGATGGTGCGCGAGATCTTCGGCACCCGTCCCGTGCATCAGTTGCCCAAGCACGAACGCAGCTTCAACCCGCTGCGTTTCTACCACCGCCGCCTGTCGCATGGTCGCGTGCTGTTTGCTCCGCTGCGGCTCGGTTGGCGGTTTCTGCGTTCGGTGCGCTGGTTGATCGTGCGCATTCGCCAGATCGTGCGCGAGGTCGTCGATCCCGATCTCGCGATGCAACGCCGCGAAGTGGGCGCCGCGCCATTCGCAGTGGCGTTGCGCAAGATCCATCGCATGAAGGCGCCGGGCCTGCTGGCGGCGCTGCGTATGCGCCTGGAGCTCGACCCCGCGTACACCGGGGCGCCGGTCGGGTGGACGCGCGCGGAGCCTCTGCCCGAAGTCCCCGAGCTCGAACGGGACCTCGCGTTTTTGCACATGCACGAACGTGAGTGTCTGCCGTTGCGCGATCGTGCGGCGCAAGTGCGCCGTCTTGTGCAGGAACTGCATGCGGCGCGCAGCTGGATGCCGGAGTTCGAAGTGGCCGCGGATGCGAACCTGTGCGAGGCCGGGGAGCTCGCCGTGACCAGTGCCTGGATCGCGGACAAGGACGATGTGCGCACCCTGCTGCTCGCCGAACGTTGGCGCGCGGAGACGCTGCCGGGCCTGCTCGCCGAGGGGGTGCCGCGCTCGTGGTTGGGCTCGTTGTGGCGAACTGTCTGCTCCGTGTTTGTGGTGTCGACCGTCGATCGGTGGTTGGGGCGACATGGTCGCGATCTGCCGCCGAGTGCGCGCGGTGTGCTGCATCGGGCGTTTGCGCGCGACGTGCACGGCATGCGTGCGGTGATCTCCGCGTGGGCGAAGTTGGAGGCGGAGGTTTCGCCGACGGAAGTGGCGATTGCGCGGCTGCGCGCCATCTACCGCAATGGGCCCGCGATTCGCCGCGACCTGCTCGCGTTGCGCGCTGTGCAGTCGCTGGCGGTGCTCGATATCCGCAATCACCGCGACCTCGTGTTTCGCGTTGGCGGCTACGAAGATGAGGGTGAGGACCCGCAGCTTGGAACTGCTCTGCCATGACGGACTCGCCGCAGGCCTCGTTGTTCTCGCCGCGCGAACGTCGCATCCTGCTGTGGCTCTGCGTCGGCGCGATCTGTTGGCGCTGGTTGCTCGCGATTCGCGCGCCGTTGCCCGGCGTCGACGCTTCGCTCGATCTGTGGGTCGCGCGGCGGCTCGCGACAGGGGACTTTGCGGCCCTGGGGGCGGTTTGGTGGCGGCCGTGGTGGGCACTCTGCGTGGCCCCGTTCGTGGCCTGCGGCGCACCGGCGTTTGTTGCCGGGCAGGTGGTCGCGTGCGTGTTTGGTGGGCTCGTGATCTGGCCGTTGGCGGCCGCCGCCGAACGCCTTCGGCAGGGTGCTGGCATTCCGTGTGCAGTCGTGGCCCTTGCCGCCGCCGTGCCCGCGCAAGGTGCCGCCATGGCCTCGGCGTTACCGCTCGCCTGCTTTGGCGTGGCCCTGGCGGCGCTCTGTTGGGTGCAGGGACGCTGGCTTCGGTGCGGATTGCTGACAGCGCTCGTGCTTGGCCTCAGTCGCGAACAGTTGTTGCCTGGCAGTTCTCCGCCACTCGGTGGTGCTTTGGCCGCCTGGACGGGCTTGCGCGGCGCCTGGTCGCTCGCGGGCGCGTTCGCCGTGTTGTCCGTGTTGCCTCCTCGGCCGCGTCGGATTGTTGGCCTCTGGATCGCCACCGCCATGGTGCTCGCAGCAACCCTGGCAACGGGCACCGCGACCGAGGCTCTAGCGCAGTGGTCGCCGCTGGTCGCCTGCCTCGCCGGCGTCGGTCTCGCGCGGTGGCCCAAGCGACTCGCCGAACTGGCGTTGTCCGGCATCATCGTGGTCGACTTCCTCGGTGCCTGGCAGGCCATTGAGTCGCGCGAAGCCGTCGTCGAGCGGTTGCTCGGCGCGCACCTTGCCACCAGGGCAGGCATGGCGCAGGGTGTGGTCTGTGACTTGCCGCGTATCACGTTCTGTGCCGGTGGGCGACCGCGGCCGCTGGCCACCGGAGACGCGCTGCTGCAGGCCGCGAGCGCGCCCGAGGTCCAGTTCGTCGTGCTGAGTCGCACGCTCGCCAGCGCGACCACGACGTCGGCCCTCTCGAGCCGGTTCGTGCGCTATCAGGTTCCCGCGCACCTGCGGGACCTGGTTGCTGACCATCGCCTCGCGATCTTTGTGCGCCGCGAGTAGGCTCAAGAGCGCCTCTTGCATTGCGGCCAAAATGGCCCATGAGCGGCGCTGCGCAGCGGGCGCCAGTGA
>JADZDL010000288.1 GCA_020851075.1 Planctomycetota bacterium
CCAGGATCTGGATGCCGTCCGCGATGACCGCATCCTCGATGAGCTGGCGCACCTTGGCGCCGCAGTCCGATACGTCGAGCTTCTCGTCGCGGTACTTCGATGCGGCTGCGGAACGGATCTTCCCCAGCCACTTCATGTCGCGGTTGTAGGGCAGGGCCCGCGGATCGGGGAGCATCATGTCGAGCGACTGGGCGAAGCGCTTGAACGCCTGGTCGAACTCGGCCCGGATGTCCTCGGGCTCCAGCACCGCGACGCAGACGTCGAGGTCGTCTTTGTCCTTCACCCGCACGAAGAACCGCATGGCCGCGGCGTGGCGGGTCTGCAGGCGAGGCAGCTCGTCGCCCTTGGGCGTCATCGCGCCCTGGATGTCGGCGGGGGCGAAGATGGCGAGCGCCTCCTGGAGCGCCTCGCTGACGCCCCAGTAGTCGATGATGAGGCCGTAGGTCTTGCGGTCGGCCGTGCGGTTCACGCGCGCGATGGCCTGGAGCAGCGTGTGCTCTTTGAGCGGCGAGTCCAGGTACATGACCTGCTCGATCGGCGCGTCGAACCCGGTGAGCAGCATGTCGCAGACGATGAGGATCTGGAGCGGGTCGTCCTTCTTGAGGAACCGGGCGATCAGCTCCTTCCGCTGCTCCTCGCTGGCGTGGTGATGCACCAGGCGCTCGTCGTCCTTGTTCGAGCCCGAGATGATCACCGCCGACTGCGGGGCGTTCAGCCGGTCGAGCGTCTCCTTGTAGAGGCAGGCCACCTCCCGCGATACGGCGACCACCTGCGCCTTGAACCCGTTGGGCTGAATGAACCGGGTGAAGTGCTCCACCACGTCGAGCGCGATGGCCTCGACCCGCTTGGGCGCCCCGGCGATCGCGGCCTCGGTGCCGTACTTGGCCTTGATGGCCTGGCGCTCTTCCTCGGTGCGGTCGATGAACACGCGATCGAACAGCGCATCGAGGGTGCTGCCGAGGATGCGCAGTTCGGGGAGCCGACCCTCGTAGAAGATCGGCACCGTGGCGCCGTCGGCGACCGCCTGGTCGATGGTGTACGTGTCGATGTAGTCGCCGAAGGTCGACAGCGTGCTGCGGTCCTTCTTGTCGATCGGCGTCCCGGTGAACCCGAAGAAGCAGGCGTTGGGAAGGGCCTTGCGCAGGTTCGCGGCGAGGCCGCCGTACTGTGTGCGGTGGGCCTCGTCGGCCAGGACGAAGATGTTCGCCGCCTCCGATAGCAGCGGGTACTCCTCGCGGGCCTTGCCCTCCTTGCCTTGCAGCTCCTGGAACTTCTGCACGGTTGTGAGGATGGTCTTGCCGGTCGGCCCGCGCAGCAGCTCGCGCAGATCGCGGACGCTCTCGGCCTGCTCCGGGTTGGGGAAGCCGCAGGCGAGGAAGTTCTTGGTGATCTGCTCGTCCAGGTCCTTCCGGTCGGTGACGATCACGATGGTCGGGTTCTCGTGCGCCGGGTCGCGCCGCAGCTTGAGTGCCAGCCACAGCATGGTGAGGCTCTTGCCGGAGCCCTGGGTGTGCCACACGACGCCGCCGCGCTCGGTGGGCTTCTTGGCGCGACGGGCGCGCTCGATGGCCTTGTTGACGGCCGCGAACTGCTGGTAGCGGCAGAGCTTGCGGATGGTCTTGCCGGTGTCCGGGTCGCGCTCGAACACGACGAAGTTTCGGACCAGGTCGAGCAGGTTGGCGGGGGCAAGCATGCCCTCGATGAGCGTCTCCTGCGCCGTCGGCGCCTGGCCGTGGGCCTTGATGAACGCTGCCTCGGTGGTGGGCCACAGGGCCTTCCACTCGGCGTAGAAGCGGTGTGGCGTGGTGATAGTGCCATAGCAGGCCGCGGGGCCACAGGTCGCCACGAGGAGTTGGACCGTCTCGAACAGGCGCGGCGCGCCGAGGCCGCGGTAGCGAGGCTCGAGCTCCTGGTAGCGGCTGAACTGATCGATCGCCTCGGCCTTCCAGCCTTCGCCGAGTGTCGGGCTCTTGCACTCGATGACGGCCAACGGGATGCCGTTCACCAGGACGACGATGTCTGGGCGGATGCTTTTCTTGCTGCCGGTGACGCGGTACTGGCGGGTAACGATGAGCTCGTTGTTGGTCGGGTCGTCGAAATCGAAGAAGCGGACGGTCTGGCCCTTTTTGCCGTCACCGCGGTCCTGTTCGAGGGAGATGCCGTAGGTCAGGGTGGTGTGAACCTTTTCGCTTGCCTCGATGAGCGAGGCCGCGGAGACGTTGGTGACCGCGTGGACGGCCTTGTGCCGATTCTCGTCGGACAGCCATGGGTTAAGGCGTGCGAGGGCGGTGGCCAGGCGTCGGGTGAGCACGACCTCCTTCGGCGACTCGCGCTCGGCGTCTAGGATGTCGGGCGCGACGTATCCGTAGCCGAGGCGGTTCAGATGGCCAACCGCTGGGTTCTCCGAAAGGCTCTCCTCGTTCCAGTCATGGCCTGGTGGGGTCACGTGGCGGCCTCGTCTGGAGGGACTCGGAGTTCGCCTGTGAGAAGGCGGTTCATTAGCCCTTGCTTCAGTTCGCGAAGGCCGGCCATGTGCTGTTGATTTGTCTCAAGCGGAGCGTCGAAGGACTCCGAGGCTGCGGCAATACTTCGTTGCTCCTCCAGTGGAGGAAGGGCTAGGGGGATCTCTGCGACATCTCTGGGATAGATGTGCGTTTGCCCTCGGAGTGTGTCGAACGCGCCGCCCTTTTCTAGATCGAGAAGGCGTTGTCTGCCTCGTGGAAGCGACAAGGATTCGAAGAGAAAACGGCCTAGGAGGTTGATGCGGTCGGCGCGCAGGACCATGACTTGGCCATCAACGGTCCATTTGTCTTCTGCCATGGGTACGAATGCAATTCGGCCGATCGTGCCGTGAGCCATGTTTGGGGTGAGTACGTCCGCATCGCGAAGATACATGTCGACGCGAGTCTTTGCGGCAGAGTCGTCACGCGCGTATTCGATCTTGTCCAGGCGCACCATCCCGTCGTAGACGTGCTTCGTCTTGAAGACGCGCAGCCACGAGCCGCCCGTGCCTGCCGCTTTCCCGTTGAAGCAGCGCGCGACTTCCTTGAGCGGCCGGACGCGCCAGTCGTGAGGGATCTCGCCCGCCTCGGTCTGCTTGAACTGGGTGTGGCGGCCCGGCAGGCCGCGCGTCAATAGCTCGGCCATCATGGCCTTCTTTACGAATCGGAGTTGGTCGATGATCGCCTGCGTAGCCTCTGTGGCGTCATCGACAGCCGATAGGATGGCGGCGATCTTTCGCTGCTCGCCGATCGGCGGACGGTCTACTCGACGGACTAGCCACTCGCCGATCTTGAAGATCATCTTCTCGACGTCGACGCCGTGGCTTGAATGAAAGCAGGTGCGCTGAAAGTATGGTGTATTGCTGTAGTGCCGCAGGAAGTCGAGTAGGAGGCCTGCGCGGGGCTTGAGCGTTGAGTACTCGTTGGAGACGATTGCGCCGTCCAGCTCTCTGGGGACAACTCCGCACGCACCGTGGATGATCTGTCGCCGCGAAATGAGAAAGTCACCCGCCTTCACCTCGAACTGTGTCTTCGTTAGGATCTCGCGGCCCTGTAGGGTTCCTCGAAGGGTGATCCCTCCGCGATTTCGCTTTGCGTTCACGAGCCGGTACGTGTTGTTCTTTGCGAGCGCGACAGGACGCTCGACTACCTCCAGTGCCTCGCCGAAGGTGGTTTGGATCCATCCCTCAGGGGTCTCTTGCAGGAAGGGGAAGCCGGGATCGACGCTCGGTGGGTAGAGGCTAGAGCGAGCCATGCCCAAGTTCCTTTAGATAGTCGTTCAGTCTTGCCTCGGCGTTGTCTCGCTTCTTTCTTAGCTCGCCCAGCTTCGCGATGGCGCCCGCAAGGTCGATCTTCTCCGCCGCATCGGTGGTCTCGATGTACCTGCTGATGTTCAAGGTGAAGTCGTTCTTCTCGATGTCGTCCAGTGCGACGACGAGTGCATACTTTGCGACGTTCTGGAAGGCGTGGAAAGTTGTCGCGATCTTGCGCACGTCTTCGGCGCGCAACGCGTTCTGCGCGGTCCCCTCCTTGAAGTCGCGCGATGCGTCGATGAAGAGCACCTTTCCGCGGCGTTCCGCGCGCTTTGCCTTGTTCAGGAGCAAGATCGCCGCGGGGATGCCGGTGCCATAGAACAAGTTCGGGGGGAGGCCGATCACGGCCTCGAGCAGGTCCCCCCGCAGGATGCCCTTGCGAATCTCGCCTTCCGCTGCGCCGCGGAACAGGACCCCGTGTGGCATGACGACGCCGACCATCCCTGTGAGGTCGGTGGTCGCGATCATGTGTTGCACGAAGGCTAGGTCGCCCTTGGTCTTTGGCGGCACGCCAAAGCGGAACCGGCCGTAGGGGTCATTCTCGGCGACCTCGCGGCCCCACTCGTCGAGCGAGAACGGCGGGTTCGCGATTACGCGCGAGAACAGCGACAGGCCGTCGTCGGTGCGCAGCTTGGGGTCGCGGATCGTGTCGCCCTTCTCGATCTTGGCGTCGGGGATGCCGTGCAAGAGCATATTCATCTTGCAGATTGCCCAGGTGCCCAGGTTCTTCTCCTGGCCGAACAGTGACAGGTTCTTGGCGTTCTTGCCGTGGCGCTGGAGGTAGTGCGCGCACTCGATGAGCATGCCGCCCGAGCCGCAGGTCGGGTCGCAGATGCGCATCCCCTCGGTCGGCGCAAGCAGCTCGACGATCAGCTCGACGACCTTCTTGGGCGTGTAGAACTCGCCGCCCTTCTTGCCGGCGTCGTCTGCGAACTTCTCGATCAGGTACTCGTAGGCGCGGCCCAGCATGTCGGGCTCGGACAGGCTAGCATTGCGAAGGTCCACCTTGGCGAAGTGCTGGACCAGCTTGCCCAAGACCACGTCGCGGTTGCGGGCGTCGCCCAGCTTGCGCTCGTCGTTGAAGTCGATGCCGGCCAGCACGCCTTCGAGCGCGCCGTTGTCGCGTTCGAGCGCGGCGCACGCCTTGTTGAGCGCCTCGCCCACGCCCACCGACGACTTCTGGATCTCGGACCAGCGGGCGTTCTTGGCGACCCAGAATTGGTGCTCGTCGCGGTCCTCGGGATCGCCGCCTTCGGCCATCAGGGCCGCGCACTCTTCATCGAAGCGGTCGGAAAGGCGCTTCAGGAACAGCATCCCGAAGATGAAGCCCTTGTAGTCGGACGAGTCGATCGACCCGCGCAGGATGTCAGCCGCAGACCACAGGTAGCCCTCGAGCTTCGCCTGGGTCAGCTTCTCCCCTGGCGCCACCACGATCGCCTCGGCCTTCGCCGCTGCGCCGGCCTTGCCGCTTGCTTTGGTAGCGGTTTCAGGCCCGGCTGCCGTCTCTTTGGCTCCGTGACCGGTCAGCCGCTCGATCAGGAGCGACTTCTCGCGACCCGAGTCGTCCAAGCCAAGCTCGCGACACAGCTCCTTCAGGCGGTCTCGCGAGTACCCGGCGAGGGCGTCAGCCAGCACCACCTTTCGCGAGCCCGCGACCGCATCGATGAGCTGGTCGCGGACCCGGCGGTCCGCCACCTCCAGTTCGTGTTGCTCGGCCAGGGTCAGCAGCTCGTTTTTGTTCAATGTCTTGACGACTTGGTGCTTGGTTGGTATTTGTTTTTCTGGCGACTCTATGCCGACGAATGGCCGTTTGGCGACGATCTCGAGAGCCGTTCCA
>JADZDL010000289.1 GCA_020851075.1 Planctomycetota bacterium
CTCAAGAGGGCTCGGCACGGGTCGAGGGTGCCCCCGTTGCAACGGCCAAGATCGCCGGCGGTCCCATGGCGGCTCAAGCGGAAGAGGCGGCGCCGCTGTTTCCCCTGCCATTCACCCCTGACTTCACCCGCGGCGGTGGCTGGGGATTCGCCCTTGGGGTGGGGATTGAGTATGAGAACGCCTATTCTGGTTCGGATGAGTATGAGTTCGGTGTAGATCCGGCCATTGCCATCCAATGGAGGACGGGCGACCATCTCTTCTCATGGGAGGGATTGGAGCTATCATATACCACTCGCCAAGCGGACCGATGGTACTTCCAGGTCGATTTGGGTTTGGATGGTGAGCGTGAGGCGGGTGATTCCGATGACGGAAGGCTCGACGGTCTCGATGAGAGAGACGATGAGTTTGCGGTCACGGGTGAGGTGAGGTATGCCTTCGATGGGGACTGGCGGAACTATGTCGGCATACGGGTTTCCGCTGGGGATAGTGATTTCGGTGCGCTGGGGTTCGTGTTTGCCGGGCACCGTTTCGGGGACCGTCGGGATGGCGGTGGAATGGAGCTGTTTCTCTATTCCACATTTGCCGACGGCAACAACCTGAATAGGGAGTTTGGAGTCAGCCCATCAGAGGCTGCCGCGTCCGGATATGCGCCGACGGATCTGGATGGTGGTTACCGCTCCTCAGGCCTGCGCCTTGTCGATCGTCGTATCGTCGCCAAGCATGTCCAGATCGTCTCCGGCCTGGAGTTACAGTACTTTGGTAGCGATGTGCAGGATAGTCCCATCGCCCGCGAGGACTTCGCGGTGGAAGTGGAGTTGGCTGTGATCTTCCACTTCTGAGCAGGCGCGTGCCGGCCCGACTCGAACACGTATCGAGTGCCGCTTCGCCCGATCACGTGGCGCAACTACCCCGTGATACGTCGAATGGCACGGCACCTATTGGTTGCGCAAGTGGAGCGACCAGATTCACTCGCGCCTGACGATGGCTCCGGCCAAGGCCATGGGCAGCCCCCTAAGGAGATGGTCCACGCATCCGTCTCGGTTGTCGACACCTCCGACGCCCGCGCCTGGAGGGTCCGCCCCGCCGCGGTGGAGGGGTGTATCCGCGCCGCACCAGCCCTGGAAACCGGGTGCCCAAGGTCCTAGATCCAAGGTGGCTGCCGCGCAGCGATCCAACCCATTCCGGCCCATGCCCATGCCCGAACACGAACGTGACGAGACGCAGCCCGAGTCATTCACCCAAGGTCTCGCCAAGGAGCTTCGGCAGGAGGCCCGGAGCTCCCTGCGTTGGGCGCGCAACTGCGCAGTTGTCGGCGCCATCGGGCTCGGCGCCGTCGGACTGTGGTTCTTCGGCCTGACGGGTTTGTGGATCGGTGCTGGCCTCGGGGCGGTGGTCGGTGGGGTTGGTGGTTTTCTCGTCTACGCCGACGCCACCACTGGGTTCTGACACAAGGTGCGCGCACGGCGCTTCCCCGCTAAGAGCAGCAACGCCTGGCTGCCACTAGGCGCAGGTCTGCCAAGCCCGGTCAGCGCGCTGTTCCGCCGCGCCGATGGTTCGCTCGTGGTGCGCGCTGCGATACCGCAATCGACCGGGGGCAACGTGTCGATGCTCCTCGCTTGGAACGGGGTGGTGTGGTTGCCGGTCGTCTTCCCGACCAACGGGTCGGTAGACGGCCTGCTCGATCTCGCCAACGGCGACGTCGTCGTGCACGGCACCTTCACGACTGCCGGCGGCGTGCCGGCCCAGGGCATCGCGCGCTGGAGCGGATCGACCTGGTCGCCGCTCGGCGCGGGTGTTCCTCCGGGGCAAGGCATCGGCCGTGTCCTCGAACTGCAGAACCGTGACCTGCTCGCGATCGGCAGCTTCGGCTCGATCGGCGGGGTGCAGACGCGCGGCATTGCGCGCTGGGACGGCGCCGCGTGGCACGCGCTCGGCGGCGGGGCCGCCAACGTCGTGTCGGACGCGATCGAACTGGCGAACGGTGACCTGCTCGCGCTCGGCGGCTTCCAACTGTCAGGCGGGTTCGTCAGCGGTGTGCTGCGCTGGGACGGAGCGGCGTGGAGTGTGGTCGGCGATGCGGTGGGCGGCGGCGCTGTCGCGATGTTGAGGCTGGTCAACGGCGATCTGCTGGTCGGCGGCGCCTTCACGGGAATGGGCGGCGTGCCTGCGGCGGGAATCGCGCGCTGGAACGGCAGCGTGTGGTCGCCGGTCGGGGCAGGCTGCGCCGGTTTGATCCTCGCACTGGCCAACGCCGGCGCCGGCGACATTGCCGTCGGCGGGACGTTCACGCGTATCGACGGTGCGATCGCGACGAACTTCGCGCGCCTCGTGTCCTTGTGTCCGGCCACCGTCGCGAGCCTCGGCTCCGGCTGCGCAGCGACGGGATCGCCGAGCGTGTATGCAGCGACAGCGCCCGCGTGGCTCGGTGCGACCTATCGGGCCCGGGGCAGCAACCTGCCGGAACCGGCGATCGCGGCCGTGGTCACCGGATTCCAAACGACGAGCATTCCTCTCGCACAGCTGCTGTCGCCGAGCCCGTCGGGCTGCACGCTGCTCGTCGTACCCGACTTCGGCGAGCTCGCGTTGGTGACGGCAGACGTGTACGACACCTCGGTCGCGGTGCCCAACGTGCCGACGTTGGTCGGTGTCGTGCTGCACCAGCAGCTCCTGTTCGCCGAGCTCGACGCCAACGCGGTCCCGATCCGCAGCTCGAGCACGAATGGGCTTACGGTCACGATAGGCGCGTTCTAGCCGGAGCCCGCCGAGGGCGTCCTCGTGCGCGAGTTGGACTGCGGGGAAACTCGCGTCGGCAAGATCCGGAATGCGTCGGCCGCCTCCGCCGCAGTGCAGCGATGTCGCAGTGAGGCCACTGCCACGCACCACCCCGCCACCGCGGCCGGACTTAGTCTCGCGAGGAGCGCAACTCGGTATTGATCGCCTACGCCTCTTGCTGCAGGCTGAATGACCCGTTGCCACGGGCTGCCAATCAGGAGAAGCCTCGGTGACTGCGGCCGGTCAGAGCTACGACTCACACCCCACTCCCATGCATACAATCACCCGCTCGCTCCTTGCGGCCCTCGCGCTGCTTCTGCAGGACCACCTGGCCGCGCAAGGTCCCTACTACGTGAATGGCCAGACCGGGCACGATGTGCCGGCCAACGGAACGTCCGCCGCGACGCCTTGGAAGACCATCGGCTACGCCATGGCCAACGCTGCGCCGCAGACCGTATCGACCTCCGACATCATCTATGTCGAAGGTAATCAGGTGTACTCGCCGGCAACCAATGGTGAGTCGTTCCCGATTGCGCCCGCTTACAACATCACCCTTGCCGGTGGCCTCGCGGGCCACGGCAACAAGCCGGTTCTCGCCCTTCCGACCGGTGCAGTCGGGTTTCTGTTTCCGGGCAATCAGGTCTACAACCGCAATCAGGTCACGTTCCGCAACCTGGTCCTCGATGGCGGCGACTATGGCATGCGCATGGGCGCCGCGGCGGGCTTTCGCCATCGGCCGCGCGTGCAGAATTGCACGTTCCAGAATCAGGCCGTAGCCGGCATCCGCATCGACAACAGCGGCACGTCCATCAACGATCCGCGGTTCTTCCAGAACGTGTTCACCGGGCCGGCTATGGGGCTGGCGATGTACTCCGTTGGCGCGGGCGCAATCACGCAGCCTGACGTCGAGGAGAACAGCTTCCAAGGCCTTGGCGGCGTTGCGGTCGATCTCGACGACCAGAGCCCCGGCGGCGGCAATGTCGGTGGACTGTTCCGATCGAACTACTTCGACAACTGCGCCGCTGGTATCCGGGTGCGTTCTTCGGCCGGCGCCATTGCGACCAATGTGCAGGTGCGGACCAGCCGTTTCGCCAACCTCGCCGGGTATGCCGTCGAAGTCATCCTGGATCACCCGTTCGATCCGAACGTGACGGTCGATCAATGCGCCATGCTCCACTGCGGTGGCGGCGTGCGGCTGACGGGTTTCCCGTTGCCGGGGGCGTACACCTTGACGACCACGAAGAACCTGATCCGCAACTGCGGCACCGGCGTGAACGTTCAGCTCTTTGGCCAGGGCGACGTCAATTACACGAGCCGCGACAACCTGATCGAGGAGTGCACGACGGGCATTCGTTGCCTGTTTGGCAGCAACGGCACCCCCGCGCTCCAGTTCGTGATGAGCTCCCAGCGCGATCGCATCCTGGCTTGCGACACGGGTATCGATCTCGCCGGCGGAGCTCCTGGGTCCATTGAGCTCGTCTCGGACATGGTCTGCCGCAGCACAACGGTCGGCGTCTCGTTGGTCACCAGCTCGGTGACCACGCTGCGCAGCACGACCATCGCCGACTGCAACCTCGGACTGTATGTGACCGGCACGCTCGCCGCGGGCAGTGCCCTCGATCACCTCGTGTTTGGCGCCAACGGGACCGATGCGTTCGTTTCGCCTGGCACCGCCATCAGCTACAGCTGCTTCCAAGGCACGTCTTTCGCGGGCGTCGGCAACCTCTCTCTCACGGATCCGCAGCTGATCCGCCCCTACTACAAGCTGCAGCCGTCTTCGCCGTGCGTGGACGCGGGCAACGCGGCACAGGCACTGCCGCCGACCGACTACGAAGGCGATCCGCGGGCGAGCATCAGCGTGCTCGCTGGCTCCCCCGTGCCGGACCTCGGTGCTGATGAATACGTGCTGGCCGGTTCGGCGCGCGTCTACGGCACGGGTGGGTTCGGGTTGTACAACGCATTTCCGCGCATCAGTGCGGCGGGCCCGAATGCGCAGATTGGCCAGTCCGTGCAGATTGACCTCAGCGGTGCGCTCATGCTTGGCCTCAATCAGCCGGCGAGCATGGCGCTGTTGTCGGTCGGGTTCCGCGATGACTCAGGTGCCCTCCCGATCGATCTCGCGGCGTTCGGCCTCAAGGGGTCCTACCTGTGGAACGAGAGCACGACGGCGTTCCCGCTGCAGGCGGTCTCGCCCACGGGCACGGCCACGCAAACCCAGAACCTGCCGTTGAACGCGAGTCTGATCAACCTCGTGCTGACCTACCAGTGGTTCGCTTTGATGCCAGCAACCAACGGGATCGTCAGCAGCGATGCGCTGCGGGTGACCATCGGTCAGTAAGCAGCTGGTTCGTTGCTTCCGCGACCGGTGATCACGCGAGAAGCCGGGTTTCCGCTGTTGTCGCCAAGTGCCCGTGACGCCTGGTCGAGCATCTGGACCTCAACCGAGGTGTGGCTGGGCACGCCGGATCGGTTCAGCTTTGACGTGCGCAAACACCGATGCCATAGGACCAAGAGCCCCATGCGCACACTCCACGTCACCATCCCGTTCGTTCTGACCTGTGCGCTGGCCGCCCAACAGCCATTCGCGTGGCGCCCCATCGCGATGCTGACCGGCAGCGTCGGCTCCGCGATGGTCTACGACAGCCATCGCGAACGCACGGTGCTGGTCGTCGCGGTCGACGGCAGTCCATCGACAGCGACCTTCGAATACGACGGCACCCGCTGGCAGCCACGGGCGACCGCGCATCAGCCATCAGCACGCAGCCGCCATCAAGTCTGCTTCGATACGCAGCGGGGCCGCGTCGTGCTGTTTGGTGGCATCGCCAACAATCGCCGGCTCGACGACACGTGGGAGTACGACGGAGTCGATTGGCTGCAGAACAGGACAGTCGTGGCGCCTTCCCCGCGCGTTGGCCACACGATGGCCTACGACACTGCCCACCAGCGCTCGCTGCTCTACGGCGGCGAGGGGGTGTCGGATATGATGTGGCAGTGGGATGGCGCCACCTGGCAACAGCTACCCGCGCCGCCGGGCATCTACTTCCACGAAAACGCGGTCGCGGCATATGACTCGGCGAGGCGGCGCTGCGTGGTCCACGGCGGCTGGGTCACTAGGCTGGGCGCACCCTGGCAGCCAACGAATGAGACCTGGGAATGGGACGGGCGCACCTGGTTTCCGATGCGTCCGGCGGCGGCTCCGACCTACCCGAGCAGCCCCACTGCGATGGTCTACGACAGTGGTCGACAGCGCACGGTGCTGCCGTTTCAGGGGCCTGGCGGCTGGTACCAGGGGGCCGGCACCTGGGAGTGGGACGGCACGAACTGGTCGCGGAACCCGAACGCGACCTTCCCCATCACCCCCTTCAACACCACCTGCGTGATGGCCTACGACAGCGCGCGAGCCCGCGTTGTGCATTTCGAAGGTGAGACGACTGTCACACGCGAATACGACGGTGCTACGTGGGTGCACGCCACCACGGCGTCCGTGATCCCGCCGTACGATTCATACCGCGTCTCGGATCCTGCGCGCCGGCGCCTCAGTTGGCTGAACGGTTGGGGCGCGCGGCACTGGAACGGCGCGCGCTGGGCCGAGGAACCTCATGGCTTGTCACCGCTGACCTACCTCCTCATGCCAGGCCTGGTCCGCGACGAGGCGCGCAATGAAGTGCTGTGTTATGGCGGCGCAACCTTGGGTTACCAGCCGAGCAACCAAACCTTCGTCTTCGACGGCACCACCTGGCAGCTCCGGCAACCCGCGCAGAGTCCACCGCCCGGCGGCCGCCAGCTCTTCTACGATCCGCTGCGCCAACGGGCCGTGTTGCTCGACGACCTCACCGCGCCGTGGGAATGGGACGGCGTCACGTGGCAACGCGCCTTCCCGACGATCACGCCACCGTGGCGAGCGGCCTTCGGTGTGACCGCGGACTTCGTGCAAGGCGGTTTGCTGCTGCACGGCGGGATCGACCAGTTCTCGATCGACCGGGGGGATTCGTGGCTCTGGGACGGCGTCGCCTGGCGCCAGCTCGCGAGCAATGGACCGACGTTCCGCCGACAACCGCAGATCGCAACCGACCCGGTCCGGCAGAGGATCCTCATGCTCGGCGAGTTGCGCCGGCACGTCGGCGCGTTCGAGTGGAACGGCCAAGGCTGGCGCCCGCTGCCAGACAGTGGCCTGCCGGAGCACACCGAACAGGACGACCTCGCGTGGGATCCCGGACAGCAACGCATCGTCCTGCTGCGCAGCGGTGGTTCGGTCTGGTCCTACGGTGTCCACACCCCGAGCGGTGTCCGGTCGTTCGGCCGCGGCTGCGGCGGCGCCGGTGGAACGCCCCTGCTGGTCGCCAACCAACCGCAACTCGGCAACGACGGCTTTGGCTTCGATGTGCTGCACGCGGCGCCGGCCACCCCGTGCGCAGTCTGCCTCTCGCTCAACGCGCAGCAGCAACCAATCGGGGCCGGCTGCACGCTGCGGCTGCTGCAGCCGTTCGTGCCGTTCGTCACCACGAGCAACGGACACGGCTTTGCCACCGTGAAGCTGCCGCTGCCGGTCGATCCGATGCTGCGCGGCCAGACGTTCGTCGCGCAGGCCATCGCACTCGATGCGACCGCGCCGCTCGGCGTGACGCTGACCGCGGCGCTGCGGCTCGCGCTAGGCGACTGACGCCGTGGCCGTGTTTCCTGCCGCGCATCGCGCAAACGCCCGACCATGCGATCGTTGACGATCCGGTCCTATCGCACCGAGCCGCTGGAAGCAGCGAAAACAGCGCCTGGAGAAGCCTCCGGGAAATCGGGCGGAATGCCGTGCCGTAGCGAGTCTCAGCAGGTGCGTTGACGCCGCTGTCGGGGCCGGGGATCGTGGCGAGGTGGGTTCCGGGCGGTCCGGGACGCTGGTTGTTTTTCCTTCCGCCTTCCCCCTGGGGGCCGGGTCCACAGCAGCGGGCGTCTTCGGCTGGCCTGCATCTCTGGTGCTGCTCAGCAACTGACCACAGTCCCTGCACTTGGGAAGCGAGGTCCCCGTGTGGGAGGTCGTAGCCCCAGAGCGAGGGGAGTGCGCACTGGTAGAACGGGCGGTTTCCTAGCCATGGGCGATTTTTCCGGAGGCTCGCTTGATCTTCCGGAAAAATAGGTCATTTCTCGTCCTCCGCGATGATTAAACCGACTTGGGCAGACAGCATCAGCGACAAGGCGCCAGGGAAACTCGTTCGAACAACGGAAGGAGCGATGGCCTTCGTGCCGAACCCACTCCCTGTTGGCCTTGCCCTGACGGACGACATCCACAGGTTGATCGCGGAGGCTCGTGCGCGATTGGGCGAGCTCAAGGGCATTGGCAGCTTGTGCCAGAATCCGGCCCTTTTTGTCCGCGGTTTGCAGACCCGTGAGGCCGCCGCATCAAGTCGCATCGAAGGCACTAGAACGACAAACGAGGAAGCGCTGGCAAGCCAAGTGGCTGCCGTGGACATCCCGAACGAGTCCGACGCGCGAGAAGTCGACAACTACGTGAAGGCCCTCCGGCAAGGCGTGGGCGCGCTTGCGCAGGGTCGGCGGATCAACGTCAGCCTGCTGAACGCTCTCCATCAGACGTTGCTCACCGGCGTGAGAGGACAGCAGAGCCAACCGGGGAAGATCCGCGAAGTTCAGAACTACGTGGCTGGCTCGAGCGACGGCATCCACGAAGCGCGCTTCATCCCCCCTCCACCGCTCAAGGTGGGGGAATGCCTCGATGATCTGCAGCGGTACATCGACACGCCATCACCTGACGACCCGATCGTTCGCGCCGCACTCGTTCACTACCAGTTCGAGACCATTCACCCCTTCGAAGACGGCAATGGTCGAATCGGTCGCGCTCTGATCGCCCTGCAGACCATCCAAGAGAAGCTGCAAGATCAGCCCTTGCTGTTCATCTCCTCCGGAATCGAGGCAAGAAAGCGCGAGTACTGCGATCGCCTTCTGGCTGTCAGCATGCAGGGTGATTACCCCGCATGGGTCGCGTTCTTCGCTCGTGCGATGATCGACGCTGCGGAAGACACGGCATCGAGGATCCACCGCATGGTTGCCACCACCCGCAAGTTCCGAGAGAAGCTGCGGACCTGCACGACTCCACACCCGGCCAATCTGCTGGTGAAGTTGGAGGAGTATCCGTTCCTGACCGTGAAGTCGGCGCGCGAGTTTCTGGGCATCAGCGGTGCCGCGACAGCGGACGCAATCGCCGTGCTTGAGAAGCACAAGATCCTCGATCGGGCGAAGTTCAAGATTCGACGTGAAGGCCGGGGCAGACCGCCTGCGTTGTACTACTGCGAGGAGATCCTCAACATCCTGGCTTGATCGCATGTCGGTTCGCTACAGGCAGGCATCAACCCGAGTAATGCGTGCGTGCGACTTTGGCGGAGAAGGGCGCGTCAGCGCACGATCACCGATTCGCGCGCACGGCGCTTCCCCGCTAGGGTTCAGTCCAATTGCCCCCATGTTGACCCTATCCGGCGTCACGAAGTCTCCCCCCGCGGAGTTGGGCCGTGCCGATTGCGGGGAGATGGCACCGAGGGCTCCCTTCGTTAGGATCGTTCACACGCATGGTCTGTCTCCACCCTTGTTCACGCCGTCGCGAGCGCTTCGTTCACCGCGCGCTTCTTGCCATGTGGCAATGACTGGTCTTGGTCACCGGGACGGCCGCGGCGCACGGCAGCCTGGTGGTCGGCGGCAACTTCGCGCATCCGAATTGGATCAGTCTAGGATGATCATCCCGGCGCTCCTCATGGCCCCGACAACCTCCCTTTGCCGCGGCATCGCGTTCTGTCTCGTCACGCTCCTGGTCCAGACCGTGACTGCCCAGAGCGATATCGAGCGGTTGTCGTCCGGCGATTGGCGGGAGCGCAACCAGGTTGCCGCCGCTCTGCTGGCCCGGTCGGCGACCCTTGGATCGGCCGAGATCGACGCCCTGTGGGCGGTGGCGACTCCGGAGTTCCCGGTGGGAGATCGTGGGAGCGTCGCCGTTCGCGAAGGGTATGTCGCGTCCGCGGCAGCCAAGGCAGTGGTGAGGGTTCGCCATCTCGACCGCGAAAGCGCGTCGTTGGCTCCGCGCGGTGTCGCCGACCTCGTCATCCCGTTTTCGCCAGCCGTTCTGGCGGCACTCGTGATCGAGGCACGTCCCGGCGAGCTGCCGGCGGAGCGCTTCGATGCTTGCCTCGACGCTGCGCTGCATGCCGCCGACTCGAGCGAGCGGCTGGTGATCGGTCGGTTGCTCGCGCGGTACGGGGCACGAGGCTTGCGCGCGCTGCAGGCGCGCCTCGCGGTCGACGCGCCTGGTCGGTCCAGCTCGAACTCGCGTCTGGTCCTGATGGGTGCGATGGACCTGCTCGGTGCGCCGGGGCGGGCCGCGATCCTGGAGTATGCGAACGACTCCGACCCGCAGCTGCGGCGTTCGGCCTGGCTCACGTTGAGCGGATCGACAGCACAACCAGGTGAGTTGCCGCGGGCCGCCGCTGCCGTGGTGACGGACCCGGAATGCGTTGGCGAGGCCCTGGGTGTGCTCGAGACGAATGCCGACGGTCTGGACGAGGCGACGTGGCGGGTGCTCGCCGACGCTTGCCAGGGCGACGGGCCTTCACTCTCACGGACCCTGGCCGCGTTGGCCGCGCTTTCGCCTGGCAAGCAGCGCGTTGCCGTGGTCGTGGCGGCGCTTGAGCACTTGCTGGTCCAGCGGCGGGACAGCGTGCCCCTCGAACTGCTGTTGCCGGCGTTGGCCCGTCACGTCGACGTGCCGAGCGAGTCGCTGCGCGCTGCTCTCCTCGTCGTTGCGACGAACGGCGAGAAGGCGTTCCGCGAGGCTGCGGTCGACATCCTGCACGCGGTCGCTAACCGCGATGACGGAACGCTGGGAGCCCTGCTGGCCGATCCTGCCCTGTCGCTCGGCGCGCTGCGTCGAGTGTCCTCTGCCGAACCGCGGCGGTGGGAGCCGACGGCTGTTGGCGAGCAACTCGACCGTGCCTTCCAGGACGCAGTCCGCGCCGCCCCGAGCGCGACTCGGGTCGCGACCGCCCGCGGGTTCTCCGCGCAACCGCTGCGGGTGCAGTTTCCTGGACTCGTCGCCTGGTTGCGTGGAGAGCTGCAGAGTGGCGACGGCGAACGCCGCACACATGCTCTGGAGGCGATTGCGGTCTACGGGCGCGATCTGCCGGATTTGTTGCCGGACCTGAAGGCGATGTTGCCGGGGCCACGCGCCAAGCGGGAGGAGGTCTGGTCGGCCTTGGTGGCGGTTGCCCCCGGCGAATTGCCAGGCGCACTGGTTGCTGGTGCGGTGCCTGCCGCCTCTCCCTGGCGTGAGCGCGTCGTCGGCCTGCCCCAGGCGGAACTCGAGGCGCTGTGGCAGCACTCGCGCGCCAAGGTTCGTGAGTCTGCCGCATCGTGGCTGAGCCTCGATCCGGCGGCCGTGGCGGCGTTTGGGCGCGGTCTGTTGCACGACGATCGAAAGGTGCGGTACTACAGCGAGTGTGGGCTCGTCACGGCCTCGCGTCGGCAATTGTTGCCCGAATCGCTGCGTGACTCGATGGCCGCCTCGCTGCGTCAGCGGCTCGCAGATGCGGAACGCGAGCCTAAACAGCGGCTCGATGCGGCGCGTACCCTCAAGGCCCTGGCGCTGCTGCAGCCGAACGATCTGGTCGCCATGGTCGAGCTGGATTCGTGGCTATCCGACGGCCTCATCCAAGCGTGGCATTCCGCGACCGGGTTTGGCGAGCCACCATTGCCGACGCGTGCCGACGTCTACTACGCCGTCGAGAAGATGATGCCCGCGCAGGTGCCGCCGGCGGTGGTCACTTGGATCGAGGCGGTCGCCGCGCGCACGGATCCGCTTTACAGCCCCTTCGAGGGCCACTTCCGCGCCTTGCGGCTGCGCTTGGCGCGCTGACGCGGAGCATGTCCCGGCGCGTCGACGAACTTGCTCCGCCACGGCCTGCTCGCCACCGGGAGTCGCCGCGCCGACCGCCAGACGTTCGCGCACGGCCGCTGTCGGCGCGGGCGCCAGGTGCGCGACGCAAGCGGCGAACTTGTCCGCGTCGCCCCGGCCCGCGGGCAGATCGAATGCGTTGACATCATCCGGAACCGGCTGGCGCGACAGGCGAAGTTCGAGGCGGTCGGGCGGTCGTGAGGCTGGATATCAGGTTGTCTGGCTGTCTTGGCCACGTAGAGGGGGGCGCGAAGATGGCGGGCGGACGGTGAGCTGCCGGGCCCTCACGCGCGAGCCAACCACGGCAGGACCTCGGGCAGCTCAAGCCCGAACGTCTCGCGCAGCAACCGCTGCTCGGCCCCAGGTGTGAACTGCTCGACCGCGACGTCGGTCGCGCTGATGCGTCGCAACGTCCCGTCCTGGAAGTTCAGACGCGCTCCATCCACGAGCCGCGACGCGATGCGGCTGACGACGAACTTCGAGTCCGACATGTGCGAGAGCGCGTAGTTCGCGTAGCGGAAGTCGATCGGCTGCTGCACTTCCTCGGTGAGCGTGATCATGTCCTGCCAGTCGCCGCCGTGCAGGCGCGTGCGCACTACCACCTCATCCGCCGCGCCGCGCGTCAGCACGTAGTCGGCGAGCTGCTGGTCGACCGGCTCGTCGAGTCGCCAAGGCAATGGCCGAATCGGGCTGGCGCCGCCGAACCCCACGTCGCAGAACCAGCGGCCTCCAGCGGCATCGGTGACCCGCAGGCACTGATGCGAACGCGGCGGCATCGGCATGGGGTTGCCGAAGCGAACCCGCGCGGCGAAGCGCTCGACGCGGTAGCCAAGCGCCGTCGCGACCAGCGCGAACAGCTCGTTCATCTGAAAGCAGTAGCCGCCGCGTCGGCGGTCGACGAGGTCGGCGAACAGCGCGTCGGGTTCCAGGCGCATCGGCCGGCCCAGGTGGATCTCGAGGTTCTCGAACGGGATCGCGCGCAGGTGGGCCTCGTGCAGGCGCGTGAGCGACGCCCCGGTCGCGCCGTCGAGGCTCTGTGGGCCGAGATCGACGCGCGACAGGTAGCGGCCCAACTGGTCCGCGGTCGCGCGCGGTGGCGTGGGGGGCGTGGTCATGCGGCGCAGGTTAGCGCCACCCATTACGGGCAGCATGCGTTTCGCAGGCCCTCTTCCCGCCCGGCACTAGAACGTGCCGACGGTCGGCTGCAGGCGTTCGAACCGCTCGGTCGACGGCAACGGACCGCCGACGATCTCAGCCTGCAGCAGCTGGTGAAAGAACTGCACGCCGGCGAGACTGGCTGTCGGCGCGACCAGGGTCGTTGCTTCACCGCTGCGCGCAGCGCGCAACCGGGAAGGCCCGACCCGTGCAACGCTGGGCGGGGTTGCGTCATCCCCTGCCTGCCGTCGTTGCCAACACCCCTGCCGACCGCGTGAACAGCGGCGCAATCAGCGCGGCCCTTTCGTGGGCGCCAGCTGCGGAGCCGGGCCGAGCACGCGGCCGGCAGAGACGTGCAACCCGCCGTCGGCGCGGCAGCCGGACGTGGTCGCCGAGCTGCGCACTCTGCTACGGCGGGTGCGCGAGCAAGGTCACAGTGCCCCGCGGCTGGGGTGATGACGGGAGGAAGTTCCGCTCGAGCACCGTGCCGCCACTGGCAGCGGGCGCAGCCGGGCAAGGGGTGTTGTGATTGTGTGCCTGGCGCCGACGATCCCGTCGCCGGGACCGGGTGATACCATTGTCGACCCCATGTCGAATCGCAACCTGCTGCTCATGACGGTGCTAATGGGCAGCGTGGCTGCTGCCCAGCAGCAGGCGCCGGCTGCCGATCCGGTGCAGGTGGCGCGCGCCGCGTTCGCGGCGGCGGTGGCGAAGGACGGTGCTGGCAGCGTTGGCGCGGCGAAGGCCCAGCTGGAGTTCGGCAAGGCGTTGATCCGCGTCGGCCAGGCCGAGCCGGCGGCGCGGGAGGCCGCTGCGGCCCTGGTGGTGTTCGAGGCGCACCTGCCCGCCGAGGAACTATCCGCCGCCGATGCGTTGCTGGTGCTCGGCGCCAGCCACGGTAGTCGCGGCCTGTTGCCCGAGGCCGCTGACTTCTATCGCCGCAGTCTGGGGATCCGCGAACGGCTCGACCCGCCGGCCGGCCCGTACGTGCAGTTGTTGCGTCTCAATCTCGCCGCGACGCTGCAGAGCCTGTTCGACTTCCGTGGCGCGCTGGAACTCGCGGAGGCAGGGTTGCGGCATGCCGACCAGACGCCCGGCGCGGAGTCTGCCGGTGCCGGCACCTTCTGTGCGGTCATCGCCCTCTGCCTCGATGGCTTGGGCAACTACCGCGAAGCGTACGACCTCTACCTGCGCGCGGAACGCATCCTGCGCCGCACGCGCGGCCAGCAGTATCCCGACGCGCTGCGCATGGCGGGGATGGCGGGCGTCACTGCCTGCCGGCTCGGCCAGCCGGAGGAGGGCCTGCCGCGCATGGCGGCGGCGCTCGCCGAGATGCGCGCGTCGCCGCAGGTGCCCCTGACCGTGTTCTGCGAGCTCGAAGCCGCCGACGCGATCCTGCGCACGATCTACCAGCCCGAGGGTAACCCGGCGGCTGCGCTCCGCACCGCGATGGCGCGCCTCGAGGATTCGACGTTGCCCGACGACTTCCGCGCCTCGCGTCGGTTGATGCTGATGACGATGCTGGCCGACCTGGACCCGGACGCGATGGACCTCGACGCCGCCCGGCTGGCCTTGACGCAGTGTGAGCAGAGCATGGGTGCCGACCACGAGCAGTTCGCCTCGCTGCTCGGCAACGTGGCGCGCATGACCATGGCCCATGGCCGTCTGGAGGATGCGTCACCGTACTTGAAGCGGGCGCTGGCAATCTTCGATCAGCGGCCCTGGTACGTATCCACCGATCGCTGGAAGATCACCTGGGGTGCCACCCAAGTGGCCCGCATCACCGGGCGCAACGACGATGTGCTGGCGTTGGTACACCGCGGGATCGCCGAGATGCCGCGCCTGCTCACGGCCTGGTCCTCGCCGCTCGACGAGGTGCAGCGGCTCGAAGTGATCGCGGCCGCGCGCGCCGCCGTCGACCTCGGCTTGTCGATCGGCGCCCATGTCGACCAGCCGGCAGCCGAACGTTGGCAGTTGGTGTTGGCGTGGAAGGGGTTGGTGTCGCGCGGTGTGTTGGAGTCGCTGCAGTGGTTGCAGCAGAACCGGAACGTCGAGACCCAGCGCCTCACCGAGGAATTGCAGGTGATCAAGGCGCGCTGGTCGGCGACCGTTCGCAGCGGCGCGGACGAGCCCGTCCTCGCAGCGGCCCGGCAGCGCCGCGAAGCCGTCGAACAGGATCTCACCGCGCGCTTCACGGCAGCGACCGGCTCCGCACCGACCGCGGCAGCGGTGACGGCGGCGCTGGCCGCGGACGAGGTGTTGGTCGACTTCGTGACCTACGGCAAGGTCAAGGACCTCACTGCGCGGGACGTGCAGCTCGAAGAACGGCTGCTCGCGTTCGTGGCGCGGCGTGGCGCTTCCGTGGTGGCGGTAGACCTCGGTCCGCTCGAGCCGATCACGGCGGCGGTGACCCGGTTCCTGCAGGTGGGCTCGCGCTGGACCCGGCCGATCGCGGGGGCAGACGCGCTGGTCGCCGCCGCCGGTGGCGAACTCGCGAAGCTTGTCTGGGCACCTCTGCAGCCACATGTGCCCGATGCAGCGCGGGTGGTGCTCTGCCCCGAATCGGTGCTCTCCGTCGTGCCGTTCGCCTGCCTGCCGGGGCGCGCCGCCGGCAGTTTCCTGCTCGAGGAGCACGAGTTCACTTACGTGGCGAGCCCCGGCGACGTGTTGCAGCGCCGTGAGTTCACGGCGAGGGTGTCGGCGGCCTCGCTGCTCGTGGTCGGCGACGTCGACTACGGCGAACGGCGGGCGGCGGCGACCGAACGCGAGGGCTTCCGCGACTTCGCACCGTTGCCGGGTTCGGGCGCCGAGATCGATGCCATCGCGAGCCTGTTCGTTGCGGCCCATCCGGAGTCGACGAGCGCGCCGGTGGTGCTGCGCGGCGCCGCGGCCAGCGCCGACGGGGTCGGTGGCGGCGTGGCCGGCAAGGCGTTCGTGCACATCGCCACACACGGTTGGTTCCGCGGTTCCCGTTCGCTGCCGGACGTGGGGCAACGGTGGCTCTACCTGGAAGCGCGCGGCAAGGCGCTGCCGGCCGACGCGATGGCGCCGGGGGCGGCCGGCGGGATCGCGTTGGCGGGGGCGAACGGCGCGCAGCCGGGTGTGGGCGACGGGGTGCTCACCGTCGACGAGCTGAAGCGGCTCGATCTGAGCCAGTGCGAACTCGCGGTGCTGTCGGCTTGCGAGACCGGACTCGGCACGATCTCGGCCGGCGACGGGTTGCTCGGCCTGCGCCGGTCGTTGCGGTTGGCCGGTGCGCGCCGTTCGTTGACCTCGATCTGGCGCGTCGACGACCAGGCCACGCTGCGTTGTATGCAGTCGTTCTACAAGGGTTTGTGGTCGTCCGGACGGCAGCCGGCGGCGGCCCTGCGGGAAGCCCAGCTGGCCATGCTGCGGGCCGCGCGCGCCGATTCCGGGCAGGCCCTGGTCGGCACCTGGGGGGCGTTCGTGCTCGAGGTGCGCTGACGTGGCCGGGAATTCTCGTCGGCCGACGTAAGGCGCCGCCCCGCCGCGGCTCCTGCTCCCCACCCATGCAGAACTGGTTCCAACGCCCCCCTGCGAAGCGCCAACGGCCACAGGCCAGGTCGCCCGAAGCGGCGCACCCTGCCGGGCTCGGTGGCGGTAGCTCCGCCGCCCTGCTGCGCGACCGCGAACTGCTGCACCGCTGGCGCGACGGCGACCGCGATGCGGGGCTCGAACTGCTCGACCACTACGCGGCGCTGGAGCGCGTCGTGGCGTTCCGGCTCGGCGTGCGCGAACCGCAGACGCTGCTGGAACTGCACCAGGAGCTGGTGCTGCGCATGCTCGACCAACTGCCGACGCTCGCCGAACGCATCGACACGAGCTTTGCCGGCTGGCTGGCCTGGCAGGTGCGCGACCTGGCCCGCAATCGCCGCCGACGCCGCGAGGTCGAACTGCACGACCACCACGACGCGACCGACGGCATCGACGTCAGCGAACGTTCGGCGACGTGGGACGCGATCGGCTCGTGCAAGGACCGCCTGCCGGAGCGCGAACGCGCGGTGTTCGAGCTGCGCTACCTCGAGGGCTTGTCGCTGCAGGAGGTCGCCGAGCGCCTGTCGAGCAATGCGAACGCGGTCGCGCAGAGCATTTTCCGCCTCGTGCGCAAGATGCGCGCGTGCCTCGGCACCCAGGGTTTCGAACTGCGCGGAGGCGAGTCGTGAGCGCCCACCTGACCGACGAACAGGTCGTCGAGTACCTCGATGGCACCCTGGCCACGCCAGTGGAGCAGCAGGCCCGCAACCACCTCGCCGATTGCAGCGATTGCCGCATCCGGCTCGCCGATCTGGCCCAATTCGACGGTTTCGTGCAGAGCCACCAGCCGCAGGACGAAGTGGCGGCGGCGGCGATGTTCGAGATCAGTGAACGGGTGATCGCGGCGCGCGCGCCGCGGCGCGGGTTCGGGTTCGGTGGGCTCGCGACGATGCTGGCCGCGGCGGTGCTGCTGGTGGCCACGTCGCTGTGGATGATGTCCGGTCCGGGCGCTGAAGGGCTCGGGCTGCGGATCACGCGCTACGTGCCGGATGGTGGGCTGCGCTCGGCGCCGCCGGAGCGGTTCCATCTCGACCTCAAACTGGCCGAACCGGGCTTCGTCGCCGCGTTCGCGCGCTTGCCCGACGGCAAGGTCGAACAGCTGTTGCCGGCCCCGGGTACGTCTCTGGAACGGCAGGCGGCGGGCGAAGTGCGCCTGCCGGCGAACGAGCTGCTCGACTGGGAATACCCCGCCGACCAGCTGCCGCGCGAAGTGCTCGTCGTGGTCGGGGCTGTGGTGTTGGATGCAGAGCGGCTAGTCGCGCTGCGTGCGGAGTGGTTGGTCAGCGCGCCGGGGCAGTTGCCGAGCACTGCGACGGTGGGCCTGCGCGCGCAGGTGCTGCCGTTCCCGCCGGGGCGGTGACGGTGCGTTTGGCTATTTCATCATCTTGAGGTTCGCTTCCGCGAAGGCCTTGCCCATCTGCGCAAATATCTTCGCACTTCCCAGATAGTGGTAGCCGCCATTGGAAGCGCCTTTGAGGGCCTCCCGGTCTTTGGGCGTGAGCACTTCCTCCAACGCGATGTCTAGATTCTCCTGGCCTGCTTTGGTGATGCCTTCGATGCGCAAGTCTATCGCGGCGTAACGATCGGAAGAGTTGGGGCCATATTGGTCGTTGGCATAGGCCGCTAATACGTTCTTCCCCTTCTTCAGGTACTTGACCTGATCCTCACCGAGAACGATGGCCCCGTAACGCGGCTGGTCTTGCCACCATATGTAGGTGTGCAACTCATGCCCGTTCAGGTAGATGCGGAACCCTTGTCTGGCCAGGATAGCGATGCGGTACGAATGGCAGTCGATGGCCTCCAATTCAAAGGTCGTTCGCATCAGCAAGAACTCGCCAGATCCCCACGCTGAGGCAAACTTGTCCAAAGTCGTTCCGTCGTGCTTCCAGATGCCCTTGCCGATCGGTGCCCTGCCACTCTTCCAGTGGCTGTCATCGAAGTCTGGCATATACCAATTCTCCATCCCGGATGGCATCGTGATGTCGCGAAAACGCCTGTCGGTGTACTCAGCCAGCCTGTCCTTCTCTTCCTTGGCATCAATCGTGGCGAAGCGCCAGGTCCGATCCTCCGGCTTAGGCTCCCCAACCGGCTGCCAGTAGCTGTCCCATTTCCATTCACTGTCGATGGAGCCGTCTGCCCTCAACGTGTGCGCCGTCCCGACGATGTCGTTGTAGTTGCTCTGCTTGGGCTGTGCGGCGGCAATTGCATGATCCCAGAAAGGAGCGGTCTCGACGGCCGCCACGTTGCCTTGGAACTCGGGCAGGTTGGCCGGCGCGGCCATTGCCCGACGGAAAATTGCATTCTCGCTCTCGCCGTCGACCCCCAGGACTCCGATCACGAATGGCATCTTCGGGGCTGACAGGTCTTTGCGGACGTCGCGAATGAACTTGGCCAGCAGATCGGAATAGGCGTCGTATCTGCCCGTGTCGTCGGGGCCGGGATAGGTGGTGCCATCGACCAGGTCGTTGAACCCCTGGAGCCAAACGAATCCGGCCAGTTCGTACCCTGCTTTGGGATCGTAGGCGGGACAGACCCGTTTCGGATCCTCAAGCACCTTCTTCACATGCTCGATCATCATTCGGTAGAACACACCGGTGGCGGCTTCCTTTTCATCCTGCCACTTCTTGCGGTCTTCAGCTTTGGGAATCCCGTGGGCGCCCTGGGGATGCTGGTCCCACTGCTCCTGGATCTCCTTGGGCAGTTTGTATTGTCCGGCGCTGGGGGGGCGAAACTCGGTGTTAAGCGACCTGCCTCCCCAGGCGGTCTTGATGAGCAGGATCGGCTCCCTCAGCTCCTTCTCCATGTAGATTCCGAAGGTGAACTCGGGGCCGATCTTGCCGCCATCCTTGGTCGGCTGATCTCCACGTGCACCGAAGCCGGTGGTCAACTTACCCAGGCCCTCGCCATTCGCGCTGCCATCGTAAGGGCCGGTCAAATATGACATCCAAACTCTGTCGCACACCCGCGGGGTTCCATCGGTATTGCGCATCTCGCTTAGGATCGGGGCGGTAAGAGGGTCCTTGCCGATGTAGTCAAACGTGCGGACTTCGGCGTGCCCCTCCATGTTGGACTGCCCGGCAAGGATGAACACCTTTAGCTTCTGGGCGAAGCAGTTCGGCGAGAGGAGGCACAGCGAGAACGCCGTAGCAATGACTGCATTGGGTTTCATGGAAGTTCTTGGTTGGATCCTCTCGGATCATTGTCCTGGGAGGCGTTTGTGAGGAGGTCCTGCCGTGTCAGGTCTCGGCTTGTCTTGGGCTCATGCGCCCTGCCTGCCCGAGTTGGCAACCACTGGCGGTGTTCAGGGGCTTGCGATGGTGAGGACATGGTTGACTTGCAGAGCGCGGCTCGCCGCCCAGCGAGCGAAAGGAGGATCGGTGGGGGGAGCATCGTTGGCAAGCCCTCAATCGCCCCAGGCCTCTTCGATCTGGGTGACGCCCCGACGCCGTGAAGCGGGCACGCAATACCCGGTAGACACCTGCATCTGACGCCGCCCTCGGGGCGAACCTACCACCCGATGGATAGCCTTCCGCCAGCTGCTTCCCCGTTGTTGCCGGGGCCCTCCCTGGCAGGGGCCGCCTTCGTTGTGATCGGCGCCGGCGGTGGCATCGGCCGCGAAGTGGTGCGGCAGCTGACCGCCCGCGATGCCCGGCTCCTGCTCGCCGGTCGCGATCCGGGACGCCTCGCCGCCGCGGCGGAGCTGGCTAGAAACCCGGTGGTGATGGAAGTCGACGCCACCGACTTCGCCGCGGTCGAAGCCTGCCTGCAACGCGGCCGCGAACTCGGCGGTGGCCGGCTCGCGGGAGTGGCGCTCTGCGTAGGTTCGATTGTGCTGAAGCCCGCCCACACGATCAGCGCGGCGGAGTGGCAGCAGGTGCTCGCCACCAACCTGACCACGGCCTTCGCCGTCGTGCGAGCGGCGGCGAAGACGATGCGCGATGGCGGTTCGGTGGTGCTGTGTTCGTCGGCGGCGGCCAGTGTCGGGCTGGCCAACCACGAAGCGATCGCCGCGGCGAAGGCCGGCATCGAAGGTCTGGTGCGCGCCGCCGCGGCGAGCCACGCCGGCCGCGGCCTGCGCTGCAACGCCGTCGCCCCCGGGCTCGTGCGCACAGGGCTCGCGGCGCCGATCCTCGGCAATGCTCGCGCCTTGGCGGCTTCGGAACGCATGCACCCGTTGGGCCGCATCGGCGAGCCGCATGACATCGCCGCGGCGATCACGTGGTTGCTCGGCCCCGAGAGCGCCTGGGTGACCGGCGAGATCCTGCATGTCGATGGTGGTCTGGCCCACGTGCGGCCGGTCGAACGGACTTGAACGCGAACACCATGCACCCGGCGACAGCGCGCGACGAACGACCGGTGTTCGTCACGGGCGCGACCGGCTACATCGGCGGCCGCCTCGTGCCCCGACTGCTCGCAGCCGGCTGTCGCGTGCGCTGCCTCGCCCGCGCCCCGAAGAAGCTCGCCGACCGCCCCTGGGCCACCGACCCGCGCGTCGAGATCGTCGCCGGCGATCTCGCCGATGCAGCGACCACGGCGGCGGCGATGCGCGGCTGCGGAGCCGCGTTCTTCCTCGTGCACTCGATGCTCGCCGCCGGGCGAGTCTACGCCGACCAGGACCGCAGCATCGCCCGGACCTTTGCCACGGCCGCGGCTACGGCGCAGCTGTCGCGCATCGTCTACCTCGGTGGTCTCGGCGAGACCGGCGCGGGGCTGAGCGAGCACCTGATGTCGCGGCGTGAGGTCGAGCACGAACTGGCCGCCGGTCCGGTGCCGGTCACAGTGTTCCGCGCCGCGATGATCCTCGGTGCCGGTTCGGCGTCGTTCGAGATCCTGCGCTACCTGGTGGAACGCCTGCCGATGATGGTGACGCCGCGCTGGGTCCGTACACGCTGCCAGCCGATCGGCGTAGGCTCCGTGCTGCACTATCTGGTCGCCTGTCTCCAGGTACCGGCGACCAGTGGGCAAACGCTCGACATCGGCGGCAGCGAGGTGATGACCTACGCCGAGATCATCCAGTGCACCGCCGCGGCGCTCGGTTTGCGACGCCGTTGGATCGTGCCCGTGCCGGTGCTGACGCCGCGGCTCAGTTCCCTGTGGATCCACCGGGTGACGCCGATCCACGCCAATATCGCGCGGCCGCTCGCCGAAGGCCTGCGCAACGAAGTGGTCTGCCGCGACGACCGCGTGCGCACCCTGCTGCCACACGAGACGCAGTCGATCCGCCAGTGCATCGAGGCCGCGACGGCAGGAGACGCCGCCGCCGAAACGCGCTGGTCGGATGCCGGCGTGGTGCCAGGCGATCCCGATTGGGCCGGCGGCAAGGTGTTCGTCGACTCGCGCGAAATCATGATCACCGCTGCGCCAGCGGCGGTGTTCCAGGCGGTGTGCCGGCTCGGCGGCGGGCACGGCTGGTACGCAGCCGACTGGCTGTGGCGCCTGCGCGGCATGCTCGACCGGCTGGTCGGTGGGCCAGGGCTGCGTCGTGGGCGCCGCGACCCGGTGCACCTCGCACACGGCGATGCACTCGACTTCTGGCGCGTGACGGACCTCGTGCCGGAACGACGCCTGGCGCTGCACGCCGAGATGCGCATGCCGGGCGTGGCCACGCTGACGTTCGAGGTCGTGCCGGATCCGGTCGACCCGTCGGCGTGCAGGCTGCGCCAGACGGCCCGCTTTCGGCCACGGGGGCTCGCCGGGCTCGTCTATTGGTACGCCGTGCTGCCACTGCACGGGATCGTGTTCCGCGGCATGCTGCGCGGCATCCGTCGCAGTGCCGAGGCGGTGCGCTGACGGGGGAGCCGCGACGGGGAGTCGCAAGTCGTTCGAACTCTGCAGCCCGACGAGGTTGCCCAGGACATCAAATCGCGAGGCCCTGCAGGATAGCCTCGTTGCAAGTCCTCGAACCCGTGACAATCACCCGCGCGACCATCACTCACACATGGCACGAATCTCACTCATCACCAATGTGTTGTTGTTCGCCTGCTCAGTGGTGGCGCAGGACAAGCCTGCCGACCTCACGAAGAAGGTGAAGGTCTTCCTCCTCCTGGGCCAATCCAACATGGTCGGCCTTGGCAAGGTCACCGGCAGTGACATCGCACTGGAACACGCGGTGAAGGAGAAGAAGCAGTACCCCTACCTGCTGGACGAAGCGGGCAATTGGGCGGAGCGCAAGGATGTGCGATTCGCCCGGGTGATGTCCGGACGTGGCGGCGGGATGCAACGGCTCAACAACGAGTGGATGACCGTAAGAACGTGCACGACCATCGGACCGGAGTTCGGCATTGCGAAGTGGGTCGGGGATGCGCTCGAGGAGCCCGTGTTGATTCTCAAGAGCTGCATCGGCAACCGCAGTCTCGGCTGGGATCTCTTGCCGCCGGGCAGCGAGCGGTATGAGTTCGTCTCCAAAGACAAGACGGGCGTGGAAAAGACCATGATCCATGCGGGTTACAAAGACCGGCCTGATGCATGGGAAATGGACCAGGCCAAGGGCCTCCTGACCGAACCTCCGCCGTGGCTCGACAAGAAGACCGGCAAGCCCATCGACTGGTATGCCGGCAAGCAGTGGGACGACGACATCGCCTACGCCAAGACGGTGCTCTCGGAGCTGGAGGAGCACTACCCTGGCGCGAAGGGCTACGAGGTCGTGGGGTTCTTCTTCTGGCAGGGTGAGAAGGACGCCGGGAATGCCGGGCACGCCGCCCGCTACGAGCGGAACCTGGTGCACTTCATCAAGCAGGTGCGGAGCGAGTTCGCCGCGCCCACCGCGAAGTTCGTGCTGGCGACGATGGGTGAGTCAGAAAAGGGCGTTGGCGGCAACGGCGGAATGATCCTGGATGCGCAACTGGCCGTGGACGGTACGAGCGGCAAGCACCCCGAGTTCCGAGGCAACGTCGCCACCATCTACACCCATCCCATGGCTCAGGGTGGGAGCGGCAACGGGCACTACGGCGGCAAGGCGGAAGTCTACATGGACGTCGGCGAAGCGATGGGCAAAGCCATGGTCGAGCTTCTGAAGTCGAAGTAGGCCCGGGACGCTGGTTGTTTTTCCATCCCCCGTCCAGGTCAGGGTTCCTCAGGGCTGGCGAGGTGAGGGAGGTTCGAACGCCTCCCCCGGACGAACCGCACCGTCGATCTCCTCCTGCACCCGTTCGATCGCACTGAGCAACCCGACGAACTTCTCCCCGAGACCGGTGAGCGAGTAATCGACCTCGATGGGCGGCTTCTCGCCGCAGACCTTGCGCGCGGTCAACGCGAACCCCTGGAACTTGCGGAGCCGCTCGTTCATGACCTTTGCGGAGAGCCCTGGGCAGCTGAGCAGCAACGCACTCGGCCGCCGCGGGCCCATCGCGAGCTGGCCTAGCAGGCGCAGTGACCACTTGCAGCCGACGATGCTCTTGACCGGCACGAGCAAGGCGCGGGTTGCTGAAGCGAAGCAGCTGGGTGTGCAGTCGGTGCCCGCGCTGGTGCTCGGCAAGCAGGTGTTCCACGTGAACTTCGGGGCGAAGCTCCGCGACCTGGGTTGAACGCCCCTCGCCTCAGGGCTGCAGCACCTTCAGCTCGCCGGGGCGCAGCTCGACGCGGCGTCCGCGCTCGGGATCGCGCCTGCCACCGCCGACCGGGATTGGGCGTACGCCAGGGCCTGGCTGAGGGACCGCTTGCAGGGCCCCTTCCCGGAGCGCACCGGAAATCGGCATCGCGCCCCAGGCCACGTCGGCAAAACGGCGGATTGACGGCGGCGATCGAGGCGTGCAACATCCCGCGTCGGTTCGGTTGGGTTCGGAGAGTCTCGTCACCTACACGTTTGCTTATGCACCACTTCCCACTTGGCGTCCTCGTTTCGGCCTTGGTGAGTTCCCGTGTTCTTCGTTGCGCTGCGGCATGCCTTGCAACCGTGCTGGGCGGATTGCCCACGGCGAAGGCCCAGTGCACCGCGCAGTGGATCACCGACCCGGGCACGTTCGGGGTGAACGGCCAGGTCGCCACATCGACGCTGTGGGATCCCGACGGCAGTGGACCGCTTGGTCCGCGGCTTGTCTTGGCAGGCAGCTTCTCCGCCGCCGCATACAGCGCCACCCAAGGTTGGACAGTTTCCACGCCTGGGGTAGCGGCATACGACCTCGCCAACGGCGTATGGTCCACCATCGGCAGCCTGGGCAGCGTTGTGGCGATCAGGGCTTCGTCTACGGGCGGCCTCTTCGCGGCATCCGGCACCTATGTGTACAGCTGGGATGGCTCGTCGTGGCAGCCTCTCGGCTCAGGCATGAACGGCGCAGTCAACGCGATCACGGTGCTCAACAACGGTGACGTAATGGCGGGGGGCGCATTCACGATCGCCGGCGGCATCACGACAAACGGCTTCGCGCGCTGGAACGGATCGGTTTGGCAGAACCCGGGGCTCGGCGTGGCCGCCGTTGGCCATGCGCTCACCACGCTAGCCAATGGGCACGTCATCGCTGGGGGCTCTTTCACGGTCGGCGGCGTCGCGTCGGAGTACGTCGCACGCTGGAACGGCCTGTTCTGGACGATGCTCGGGACGAGCCTGAACGGGGTGGTCAATTCGGTCACGGGTCTGCCAAACGGCGATGTCATCGCGGCAGGTGACTTCACCACGATCGGTGTGACGACGGTGAATCGCGTAGCGCGGTGGAACGGGACGGCATGGTTCCCGATGGGCACCGGCATGGATGCCACGGTCCACGCGATCACGACACTGCCGAACGGTGACGTGGTGGCGGGCGGAGCGTTCGCGACAGCGGGCGGGGCCACGACCAGCCGGATTGCGAGGTGGAGTGGAACGACGTGGTCCGGGTATCGAGAGGGCATGGAGGCAACGGTCAGGTCGCTCACGGTGCTGCCGGGTGGACTCCTCTCCGCTTCGGGCGACTTCGTGTTTGCCGACCGCGTCTACTCTTTCTACGTCGCGCGGTGGGACGGCGTACACTGGCAGACCGTTGGTACTGGCCAACCCGGGTTGAGTGGTATCAATGCGATGGCGTTCCTTCCCAACGGGGATCTCGTGGTGGGCGGTTCCTTCACCAACGGGGCGAACGGCATCAACTATATCGCGCGTTGGGATGGCACATCGTGGCAGTCGCTTGGGGCCGGAATGAACGGTGACGTCAACGCGCTCGTCGTACTGCCCAATGGCGATCTTGTAGCGGGAGGTAGCTTCGGAACCGCCGGCGGCACTTCCGTTTCTTTCGTGGCGCGCTGGAACGGGACGGCATGGCAACCCATGGGCTCCGGCTTCAGCAGCCCGGTGAACGCCCTTGCCATGATGCCGAATGGCGACGTTGTGGCTGGCGGCAGCTTCACTGTACCGACGAACTACATCGCAAGGTGGGATGGATCGGCCTGGCAATCCCTTGGTTCAGGGATGAACGATGTCGTCTACACCCTTCTCTTGCTCGGCAATGGGGACCTCGTGGCTGGCGGCCGTTTCGGCGTGGCAGGCGGAATAGGCGCGAACTACGTTGCACGATGGGATGGGGCGGTTTGGCAAGCGATGGGCGCGGGCACGTACTACTACGTTCGCTCTCTCTCCACCGCCGAAAACGGCGGCATCATCGCTGGCCAGGAGGCCTACGGCTACGTCCATCGCTGGGACGGCACCGCATGGCAGTATCTTGGCAGCATCGGCGGGTCGATCTCTGCAGTTGCATCTTTGCCCAACGGTGACATCCTCGCCGGAACCGACCCCTACCTCTATCGGTGGAACGCTGCAATGGGGTGGCAGGTCACCAACGGCAATACCTACGGCAACTTCGCGACAGTTCTCTTGTCCGGCCTCACCGACCTCTACGCGGGCGGCAGCTTCCAAGGCCCAGTCCACTACCAGACAACCTGCCCAGCCACGCTGACCAACACTGGTCCTGGCTGCGTCGGCGGCGGAGGCCTGCCGCAGACCACACTGTCCAATGTGCCCTGGATCGGCCTCACAACGCAATCGCGCACAACGAACCTTGGCGCCAGCGCCCTGGCCTTTGCTCTCTGGGGTTTCAGCAACCCGAACGTCACACTCGCCTCAATGCACCCGCTGGGTGGCCCTGGCTGCAATCTCTATGCGAACCCCGACATCCCCACCTTGGCGATTCCCTTCGCCGGCGAGATCACGACCTCGATCACGATCCCCAACAGCATCTCCTTCGCAGGTATCACTCTCTACCATCAGATCGTGCAGTTCGAACTGGATCAGAACTTCAACACGATTGCGATCAGCTCAGGGAATGGGCTGCGCCTCGTCACGGGCCAGTTCTAACCGCAGCCCATGCATCAATAGGAAGGCAGGAACCCGGCCAACTCCAGTCGGTGCGCGAGCACGGCCTGGCCGTCGGTGGGCGTACCCTCGACGCGTGGCTCGCCCGGGGACGAAGTGGTGGTCCAATGGAACCGCCGCGGGCCTACGTGTGCCCAGGATCGTGTCGCCGCGGCCGACCCAGATCCACTCGATGCACCCCATTTCCTGCCAACACCTGCTCTCGGCGCTCTCGACTGCGCTGGACGATGCGATGCCCGAAGTGCTTGGTCTCAGTCGCAGCCTGCTGCGCCTCGCAATCGGTGGATATCATGAGGGGATCACAATGGCTGGACTGCGGCGGCTTGCCAGTCTGAAGTTGGAGGTGCAGGTGACCTTCGGTGCTCCAGCGATTCCGGTGGCGTGCCGACTAGTCTCGATGCGCGATCCGATCGCGGGTGGTGCCGCAGGTTGAAGCGGAGGGTGCTCTGCCGGCCAGCGCGTCTTTCCGGCGGCGAGGATCGAGGATCTCGCCAAGAAGATCGCGAAGCATCTTGATATGGCTGTGAGAGCCCTCAAGTTATCGGCTCCGCTTTGTTTTCCCTGGAAGTTGGGCGGACAACCGCCTCTCAGGAAAGGGGAAGAGGATAAGATGCCCAGTGGGCGACTCCTCCCACACTATGGTGGCGGTGTTTCCCCTCCGTTGCAAGCATCCGGCAATAAGTGAGCACAGAGAAATGTCCCGACAGGAAGTAATCGCCGTTGGCTGCGCTGTAATGCTGGCGCAGGGTTGCGTGGTTTCACAGGAAGGTCCAAGTGATCAAATGTATGCTGCAGTTCACGCAGTCCGGTGCTCAAGTGAGGCTCAACAAATGCTGCTCAAGACCGGTGTGGTCGTGGAGCGACAGGCGGTCCTCCCAGAGAACGGACGCGTTCCCTTTCAATTGTTTGACGGGTACGTGGAGGCAGAGGTCCCAACGCTGATAACCACTGACCTGCTGGTGGATGGTTACCTCGCGCTTCAGATGCGCGTCCTCGATGAAATAGACGCAAGTCTGCGACCTGTGCTGGTGGAAACGTGTGAGGTCATAGTGGACGCCGGCCATCGAGCCGATTCGCACGTCCTTCGCGAACTGGGAGAATCGGGACTCGCGATGCTAAATGAGGGAGTTTCGTTAGAGGGTGTGGGGAAGCGCTATGTCGCGCCGGGCACTCTCCTGCCGAATGAGGTGTTGTTACAGTTGGCGGAGGTGAAACGCGAAGCCTCTCCCGCGCTGGCGTCCTATCTTCGTGCCAGAAAGATGCTGCAGATGTGTCGGTTCGACATGACTCGGGCCGATCACAAGAAGGCGGCTTCGACTTTGCAGGATGACGCGAAATTCAAGGAGTGCGTGCATCGCCTGACGCGGCCGTTGGCAGGGGTGTTTGGTTTGGCAACACGGGTGCCTTTGGTTGAGTCCGAACGCTTGACGGACGGACAGTGGCGTCTTCTGCCATCCCTTATCTCTCCAGCAGGTGAGTTTTGGGATGGCATCGGCAATCCGTCGACACTGGTACCCGTGAGTCTTAAGGACGGCTGTGGGCCGGACGGCAAGCGTACGCCAGCGATATTGGGTGAGCCTGGCGCCGGCGTTTGGGAGCGCATGCGGAAAGTGAGTTCTTTAGAGGTTTCTGCTGAGGAAAAGGCGGCTGTATGGCATTTCTTGCAAGCCTTGCGATTCCTTGGCACTCCTGATCGCGCGGCTCCCGCAGTGTTTACTTCCAAGGAATGGGACCTGGTTCACGTGAACACGCAGCTTGCCGCCCTTGCGCAGTCGGAGCGGCAAGTGAGCGCATACACGGACATTCGTGTTCGTTCCATTCAGCCGGAACAGCCGGTTCCCTTAGTGGCTCCGTTCTCACGAACATTCGCTGCGCTCGCCGAGGCCGCTGAAGCTCTTGCGGAGGCTCGGTCCGAACGCCAGGAGGTAGGTCCGGCAGCCACAGAGCACTCCAGACTCACTGCTGATTTGGCTGAGTTTACCGGCGTTTGCCGGTCGATGGTGGAGGTCTGCAAGAAGCAAGAAACTCGATCGGCGCTTAACGAGTCGGAGCTCTCTATCCTTCAGGGAGTTGGTGAGGCTATGGCCCGCGCGCATGGCTATAATGGCAATTCGTATTTGTCCGCGAAGGATGACCATTCATTCTCTGTACTTCTAGGAGTCTGAGACACGGGATGCCCCCGAAAGGCTGAAGATTCCGTAGCCAGAAAACCCTCTCAGCCACCGCGGCGCGTAGAGAGGATGCATGGCCCAGTTCCGCAAGTCCGAGAATCCCGCCCAG
>JADZDL010000290.1 GCA_020851075.1 Planctomycetota bacterium
GACCGCGGGCGCGAGGCGGCAATCCGACTCGCGCCCGCAATCTCAGGATCGACGAAAGCCGACCCGCCCGATCAGTTGATCAGGATCGTGTAGATGTCGGTGAAGGCCGAAGCCAGACCGAAATCGTTGCACGCGGCAGGCGTGCCGAGCAGGTCCACGCCCTGCGCCTGGACGGGCAGGCCGAGGAAGCTCGCGTCGGCCGGAACCGTCAGCGTGAGGGCGCTACCAAACACCCAGTTGGCGCCCGGGCCAGCGAACGTGACGCACGGGCAGGTCGGGAACGGCGCGACCGACGTGCCGAGGGTCAGGATCGAGAACGGAATGCCCGTGTGGCCGCTCATCGTGCTGGTGACCGAGCTGCCGATCGTCGGCGAGCCCGCGAAGGACAGGTCGAGGCCGGCCACGGTGCAGAGGCTGGGGGTCGTCATCGTGATCGAGCCCGCGCCGTTGCCGAGCAGGATCTCGAGCGGGAACGAGCCGCGCAGACCATTGAACCCACCGACGCGCACCAGGTAGGTGACGCCGTTGGTCAAGGAAGCCGTCACCGAGGACTGACGGTTCGGGAGCGGGGTCGAGCACGGGCCGACGCTCGAGTCGTCATTGCAGCCGAGCGAGACCAGCGTGCCGCACGCGCCATCGAAGAGCTGGATCACGGAGTCATAGTTGCCGCCACAGGTGCGGAACGTGTGGGGAGCCGTGAGATTGGCCTGGAAGGAGAACCACACGTCGTTGCCGCCAAGACCGCACGGCCACGTCTCAGGCGAGTTCGTCGCGCAGAGGTTGTTGAACGGGCCGTTCATGCCGAGGGCGACCGGGATCGCGCCGGCGCAATCGTCGTTCACGAACACGACAGTCTCCGCGACGTTGAGGTTGATCGAGCCGTTGGCGCCGTTGTAGCCAGCGACGCGGACCAGGTACTGCTGGCCAGGCGCAACACCGTTCACGGTGACGCTGGATTCCGGGAAGCTCGGGAAGCTGATGTCATCGTTGCAACCAACGCTGACGAGAGCGCCACAGCCGCCGGTGAAGACTTCGAGCACCGTGTCGAAGGACGACCCGAGCGTGTCGATGACGAGGTCACCGCAGACGGTCGTCGTGTAGGAGTACCACACGTCACCGTTGATCCCAAAGCCGCACGGCCACGAGGGCAAGGAGAGGGTCGCACCCGTGTTGGAGCTCGGACCATTCGCGCCGAGGGCGAGCGCCACGGCGCTGACGCACTCTTCGTTCTGGATGCCGACCGCCGATTCCGAGACGGTCAGGTTGAACAGGCCCTGGTTCACGGCCGTGCCAAAGTCACCGCAGCGAATGAAGTAGCTCGTGCCCTGGGTGATCGGCAGAACGATCTGCGAGTAGAGGCCGGTGCCGCCGTCGTCGTCGCAAGCGAGCAGCGTGCCGCCGCAGGAGTCCCAGACTTCCATCACCGTGTCGGTGATCGAACCGGCGCCAGCGGTGTCGCTGAAGACCGTCATCTGGCCCGTGACCGAGGCCGTGAAGACGAACCAGAGGTCGCTGTTGATCGTGCTGCAGGCCGCACCCGGAGCCGACGTCGTTGCACCGACGTTCGAGAACGGACCGTTGACACCCGCGATGACCGGGATCGCACCCGAGCACTCGTCAGGCGACACGAGGCCGACGTTGACGTTGTGCACGCCAAAGGAGCCGCCCCAGCCGTGAACGCGGGCGAAGTAGGTCACGCCGCCGGCGGCCGTGAACGAGAGGCTCGACAGGAAACCCGTGCCGCTATCATCGTCGCACCCGACGAGCGTGCCACCGCAGGCGTCGAAGACCTCGAGCACGGTGTCGCTCATCACGCTGCCTTCCGTGTCGATGGTCAGGAGACCACCGATGCTTGGCATCGTGAAGGAATACCAAACGTCACCGGCCGCGCCGGAGCCGCACGTCCAGGCGGGGGCGGAAAGCGTGGAGCCTGTGCTGTCGAACGGGCCATTGACGCCGAGAACGATCGGCGTAGCGGTCGCACATTCGTCCTGAGCACGAAGGGTGAAGGAAGACAGCGAAGCGGCCACGGCAACTGCCATGACGCGCGCAACTTGAACTCGCATGATGTCTCTCTGGATGCTGACGAGGAGAGACGCAATCAAAGCCCCAATGGCTAGAATGCAGCGAGAGAAGTCTAGCGCGCTTCGACCTGTTGAGAAGGCCCTTCTAATTGCGCTCAGCCGTCTCAAACAGGGACGGGCGCAGCGCAGGGCGCGCAATGCGGCGCATTGCGCCAGCGTTTCCCAGGCTAGACTGTGGACGATGCACCGCCATGTTCGCACCACAGCCCTTGCCTTGCTCACTACGGCCCTTCTGGGGCAGGCAGCAACTGGCCAGGAGCCAAAGAAACTCAACGGTAAGATCGATAGCGCAGAGGGAGGTATCGAACCACCGAAGTACCCGGGCGAAGTAGTGCCACCGCCGAAGCCCTACGTGGTGAAGGTCGGGAAAGGCAAGGGCGACACGCCCGGCGAACGCAGCAAGCAACCGGGCGGCGGTGTCCTGAAACTGACCGCTTCCAGCGAGACCCCGCGCCTGCGCCCCGGCGAAGCGAGCAAACTCCTCGTCGTATTTGCCCCCACGGGCGAAACGATGCTGCTGTCCCCTCCCCCCGTGACCTTCCTGTCCCCACCGGAGCAAGGTGCGGTCACCTTGCGCGGCGAGCCACAGTTCCGGCCGGCGACGCCTGGCGCCAAGAGTCGCTCCTTGAAGGGCATCGTCGTCTACGAAGATACCGCGATCCTCGAGATCCCATTCTCGGTCGGCGAGAAGGCCACGCCGGGGCTGCATCACGTAGACCTGAGCTTTCGCTACGAACTCGTCGCCAGCATGCGCGGCGGCGTCCTTGGACCATTCACCGATTCGGTGGGTGTCGATGTGCAGGTCGTAGCGGCGACGGAAGAGGCGGCACGCGTCGACAGCACCCCGAACTCAAACCCGAACGCCGACACTGGCAGCAAGGCACTCGCCGCAACCACCCACACGGCCGCCGATGCACCCAAACCAGGCGATAAGCAGCCAGACCCGGCTCCGCCAACCCCGGAATCAGGTTCTTACCTGCTGCTCGGCGCGGGCCTCTCGCTCCTGGTGCTGATCGGCTTCGCGTTGCTGCGCAGCCGATCTAGCACACAAGGTCACTAACGAACAAACCCATTGAACAGCACCTTGAAGGAGCTCGCCTTCGGGTGATTGAGCTCCACGAGGAGATCGCCGCGCAACAAGCCGACTGCGGCCCCGATCGGCACGACAACCTCCACGAGCACGTCCTTGCCGTCCTTCGTCACCTTGCTCTCGACCTTGGCGGCCTGCGGACTCAAGTTCGCAAACGTGACCTTGGTTGCCTCCAGGTCAGTGCCGTCATTGGCATGAAAGCGCACCTGCATGCGCTTCTCCGCGGTCGGATCGATGCGGCCCATGGTGAGAAATCCCGGCCACACACTTACGGGTAAGGCAACTACACCATTCACGCGCAAATCGACCGAAGCCTGCTCTTTCAGATTGGTCGAGAACTTCAACGTCGCCGCGCCACCCTTGCCTGCTTCATAGGGCCCATAGGTGCCGCGAATCGTCCACACCGAGATGTTGTTGCTGGTGGCCTTCGAACACTCGACGTGAATGCCTACAGGAAGCTGCGTCGGCGGCTCCAGCGTGAAGTCCTTGCGACTCGACGCGTGCACCTCCACGGCAAACTCGCGCACCTCGCCGGGCAGAACGGCGCCCAATTCGACTTCGGGCGGCGTCAACACCAGCGCGTCCCCATGCGATGCGTCGACCTGCAGTCGCATCTGCGGCAACTCTGCATCGGTCGTGTGGATATCGATCGAGACGCTCTTCTTCGGGATACTGGCAGTCAACTCCACGTGCACTTCCACACTGCCGCGTTCGCCACCATGCACGGGAATGAAGGCTACCGGCACACGCTCCACCTCCGTCGAGCCGGCCTTGGCAACCAGCTGCACGAGCTCCCGCGGCTTCGGCTTGAGCCAGTAGTGGCGATCCCCGACCACAAACTCGAGGTGCGAGCAGGCACAGCTGGCGCCAAACTCACGCCACTCGATGTCCCCGTCCTTGGGGTTCTGGAATGGGAACCGCCCCACGGCAATGCCCGTGCCGTCCTCCACGACCACGGACTGCTGCACCTTGGCAAACCAGCTGTTTGGGGTCACCGCAGGGAACACCTGCGTCGCCTTCGGCGGTGGATTCTGAACCTGTGGGTTCTTGGGCTTTGATTCCTGCGGCGAGGAACCCTGCGCCAGCAACGAAGCGGCCAGGAGCGAGAGCAGCAGTGGTTGTCGAAAGTACATGGGCAGCACGCAGCATAGCCTGCATCGACGGAATTGCTGCCGCGCACGGCGCGGGCGGCCGGAGCCGCGATGGCACGGCGTATTTGCGAAACAGGTGTGCGCCCAGTTCGCACCGTCTTTGTGACCGCGACCGTCAATGCCTTGACGGTTGCGGACCAGGCGGGGAACTTGGCGCGGCAACTCTCCCACCCGAGGCACTCGCGGCTCCGCACCCACATCATGAAGCACCCGGCCAGCCAACGGCGACTCCCTCGCCTCTCCCGCCTCGTCACGCTCACCCTCGCTGCAACGGCCTGCCTCGGCGCGTTCTCTGGCCCAAACGGCCCTCATCCCGAGGACCAGGTCTTCAGCAAGAAGGCGATCGATGCCTACCTCGACGCCGCACGCGCGCGAACCCTCGCCGCCTGCACCGCGAAGGGACTCACGCTGCCAGCCGATTTCCTCGCCTGGATCGACAGCGACCCGGTCGTTCGCGCATCCGTCTACGGCTGCCGCAACAACCCGCTGCCCGTGCTGCTCGGCCTGCGTTCGCTCGAGATCGACCTCGGCGAACAGATCGTGCGCCGCGACTACCCGCAGCTCGCGCTCGCCTTCGCGATCCAAGGCTCCTACACGGCGCCGAGCCGCAAGGCCTCTGGCTGGAACGATGGGGATGGCGCGCCGCCGACGGAAACCCTGCCTGACATCGGGCCGCGCCCACCGCTCCAACTCGTAATCCCGGGTGATCCGCGCGTTCGCGTCGACACCAAGGATACGAATCGCCCGCTCGACCTCTACGACCACATCATCAACTTCCTCGAAGATCACGATCCGATCGAAGTCGAAGTGACGAAGACGGCAGTGCCGCCACTCGAATACGACGACAAGGGTGTGGCCAAACCGCGCGGCAAAACGGTGAAGGTGCAGGAGAAGATCCGTCGTGCACTCGTCGGCGCCGACGTCCTCGCGTCGGTCGACCTGCAAGCGGAGTTCAACGCGTACATGCACCAGCGCGGCCACGACGAGATCACCCTCGATTGCGGCAACAAGGTCGTGGACTGGAACTCGAAGGAAGCCGTCGCCGACAAGGAACTGCGCCAACGCATCGCCGCGGCCCACGAACTGTTCCACACCGCGTATCGCAACAAGGGTCGCATGCCCGCCGAACGTGATGCGGCGCCGACCCCGTCAGAATCGATGGCGTGGTTCGTGCGCAACGATCGATTCCCATTCGCCGAGGCCGATCGCACCGCGCGCCAATGGCCACGCTTTCCGCTGCAGGCGCCGTGGCCCGTGCTCATGATGCTCGCTGCCGACGACCAACCGCTGCGCGAACGCGAGGACATCTGGTCGAAGTTCCGCGACGCGGGTGAGTTCCGCACCTACGGCGAGTACATCGGCGATATCGCACAACAGTTTGACATGCAGTCGGCGCGGCGCGTGAGCCCGATTGCCTTCAGCTACGGCTCGATCCAGATGATGTGGAAGGATGGTGGTGTCTGCGGGACCATGGGCAACATCGGCGCGCGCACCTACCGCATCTGCGGCGTGCCGTCGTCGACCGCCGGTCAGCCTGGCCACTGCGCCATCGTGCTCATGGAACACGACGCTACGAC
>JADZDL010000291.1 GCA_020851075.1 Planctomycetota bacterium
AGCCGCCTTCCGCCCCACGGCGCCCCCACCTACCATGCTCGCGTGAAGGCCCCGCGCGAGATCCTGCACGAACGCCTCGCCGCCCGACGCGCGGGCTGGCTCGATGTGCGCTCCGACCTGCGGCACTTCGCGTTGATCAATTACACGCTGCCACCCGAACGGCTGCGCCCGCACGTCCACGAACGCTTCGAGCTCGCGACGTTCCCGATCGACGGGCAACCGCAGGCCCAACCAAAGGCAATGATCAGCGCGGTGCCGTTTCTTGACGAGGACTTCTGCTTCCGCGCGCTGCCGTTCCCGAAGTGGCGCTTTGGCCAGACGAACTACCGCGCCTACGTCATCGACCGCGAAACGGGCGAACCCGGGGTGTGGTTCTTTGGCACCACGCTGAGCTCCCGCCTCGTGCATATCGCCCGCTGGTTGTGGCGGATCCCGTGGCACCATTCCCGCAGTACGCTCGATTGTGTGCACGACCCCATGCGCGGCGCGTATGCCAGGTATCGGGTCGACACCGAATCAGGGTTTGGCCCAGCCCACATCGAACTCGAGGACACCGGCGAACCGATGCGCCTCTTGCCGGGGTTTCGCAATCTCGAAGAGCAGGTGTTGGTGTTGACGCACCCAATCACCGGCTGGTTCTTCCGCCTCGATGGCCAACTCGGCACGTATTCGGTGTCGCACGAGGTGATCCCGATGACCATCGCGCGGCCGCGGCAACTGCAGTTCGGCCTGTTTGAACGATTGGGCCTGGTATCGCGCGACGAGATGCAAACGCCGCATTCGGTGCTTTTGTGCCCGCTCACGACGTTTCAGGTGCACCTGCCACCGCGGCGGTTACACCTGCGCGGCAGCCCTTGACTGACGCCCACCGTGGGTCTCGGACCAATCGCTCAGACGTCGATCGTCAGGTGCATCGCGTTGCTGAGCGTGTGACCCCAGGTGTTTGCCGCGGGATCGACAACCAGCGCCTGCAGGAAGAACTGCTGCCCAACGAGCGCCGGGCTGCTGCCGATCGGCAACGACGTGGTCACTGGCCCCGAAGCGCCAAGCGTCATCTCCCGCACGATGTCGGGGCTCATCAGCAGCTTGCAGCCCGCAGCGCCGAACGGCGCCATGTCGAACGGCAGCGCATTGCCGAACCAGGAGAACTTTGACAGCCCTTGCAGCAAATACACCGGACGGCCGTTCATGGCGCCGTTGAGGGTGATGCCCATGCTCTGACCGAGGCGCGGCGTTGTCGCGGTGAGCGCCGGCGTGCCGTTGCTGCCGGGGCAACCCGCACCGAGGCTGCGCGCGCCTGGCACCGACAGTTCTGCGGTCCAGATGCCGCGGCCGTGTGTGCCGGCGATCAACGTCGTGGTGCCGGGGATGAAGTCGAGGTCGTAGCAGGCGACGTCGGCCGGGCCATCGTTGGTCGTCGACCAGGAGGTGCCGCTGTCGTGCGTGTCGAACACGCCGACCTCGCTGCCGACGTAGAAGCTGCCCGCCAGCAGCGGGTGCTGCACGATCGTCAGCATCGGTGCGTTCGGCAGGGCCGTGACACCGGCTCCCTGCATCGCGGTCCAGCTCGTGCCGTTGTTCGTCGTGCGCTGCACGTTGCCGGCGGCGAAGCCCCCGAACGTGACCCAGACCTCGCCGGCGTTCGTGCCGTGGATCGCGATGCCGGTGACGGCGCGGTTGGGCAGCGTGCCGACGTTGGCGCCGTTGTCGACAGTGACCCAGGTGGGAGTCGCGGCTGTGGCGTTCGCGGTGCGGAACACGGCGCCGTTGTTGTCGCCGACCCAGACGATGTCCGCGCTCATCGGCGAGATCGCGCTCGCGCTGATCGGAACCCCGGTCGAGGGTTTGACCGCGGTCCAGCTCACGGACGCCGCCGTGGCGTCGTTCGTGCGCCAGAGGCTGCAACCGCCCGAGTAGAGGCGCGTACGGTTGTGCGGGTCGAGTTCCAACGGGCTGATGAAGTTGTTGCAGTTGCCCTGCCCCGTCTCCGCAGCGTTGACGATCTCCACCTCGGTCGTGCCGTCGTGGCGGTAGATGTCGCGGAACTGCACCTGGCCGTAGGTACGGTTCGGTTCGAGAGGATCGACCGCGCACGGGGCGCCGTCACCGCCGATCAGCCGCACGGCGTGTGGATCGGTGGTCGTGATCGCCGCGGTGCCGTTGTCCTGCATGCCGCCGATCAGCTTGCCGTTGCCGTGACCGGCGACGCCGTAGAACTGCGAGGTGACGAGCGTGTTCTTGCGCCGCGACCAGCCACTGCTGTTCGTGCAGGTGGTGATGTCCGACGTGCGATAGACGCCCCCGTCGTTGCAGACGTAGACGGTGCGATTCGATGTGCCGTTGTAGCCGGGGTCGGCGACGATCGCGTGGTTGTCGGCGTGCGGTAGATCTTCGTCGATCACGTAGCCACCGCCGTCGGCGATCACCGAGAAGGTTGCGCCACCGTCGGTGCTCCGGTAGAGGCTGGTCCAGCCGACGACGATCCGCGTGCTGTCGGTCGGATCGACCCAGATGCAGTCGTTGTACCAGATCTGGCTCGGGTTCATGGATCCGGTGAGGCCCGTTGCCGCCATCTGCGTCCAGACGTTGCCGCCGTCGGTGCTGCGCCACAACTGGCCGAAGTTGATGTCGACCGCGGCGAACATCAGGTTCGGCGTCGCGCGGGCATATGCCAGCTCGATGCGGCCCACGCCATTGCTGTAGGTGCTCGTCGACCATGTGGCGCCCGCATCGTTGGAGATGCGCAGCGAGCACACGCCGCCGGTGAAGATGTACGCGACGCACCGATTCGCGTTGTTGGGATCGAACAGCACCTGCTGGCACGAACCGGTGATCGCGGTCGTCCAGGTCGTGCCACCATTGGTCGAGCGATAGAGGTTGGTCGAGGTACCGGCGAGAACGACGCTGCTGTTCGCGGGCGCTACGGCGATGCGGTTGCAGTTGCCGAACGTGGCGGTCGCGCTGAGCAACGTCCACGTCGTACCGGCGTCCGCGCTCTTCCAGATGCCCTCGCCGGTGATCGCATCGATGTTGCCGAAGCCCTCGCCGGTGCCGGCATAGAGCACGTCGGGATTGTTCGGGTCCATGGTCAGGCACCCGACTGCCAGGTTGCCGGCGAAGTCGTTCAGCTTCGTCCAAGTGCTGCCATAGGTGTCGGAACGCCAGACGCCGCCACCGACCGCACCGCACCACATGCGGTAGGGGCGGGTCGGGTGGATCACGAGGCACCGCGAACGTCCGCCGATGTTGTCGGGGCCACGCGAGACCCAACTGGTGCGCTGCACGTTGGGATCGTCGATGCTCGCCCGGTAGGCCGACACGGCGCGGAACTGCGAGCGGGCGGCGGTGCGTTGCGCGGACGTCGGCAGGTTGCCGAATTCGTCGCGCCAGCGCATCGCGAGCCACTCGTGGCGACTGAGCGGGTTCGAGAAGTCCGCCGCGGAGGAACGGGTCGGCGTGCTGGGGACGGCGGTCGGCACCTGGGTGCACGCGACGAACGGCAGCAGCAGAAACAAGGTAGGGAGACGCATGGCGGTGAGGTGCTGGGTCAGAAGGCGAGCGTGAAACGCAGACGCTGCGTGAAGGACAAGCCGAGGCCAGGGAAGTTCGGGCACGGATTCTGACCGGTGCCAAGCAGCGCCCATTGCGTTTGCAGCGTGATGCCGAGGTAG
>JADZDL010000292.1 GCA_020851075.1 Planctomycetota bacterium
GCCGAAGATGCCGCCGACCGGGTCGGCGATGCCCCACTGAAAGAACAGGTTCAACCCGAGGAAGCCTGGATCGATCGGGATCGGGAACGGCGCGGCAAACGCGCCCGCCGCATCGGTGAAGCCCGACGAGCCGGTGACCATTGGGAAGCCGACGTTCTGCCGGCAGCTACCGAGCGCGATGCTGCTCGACGTGAACGACACGATCTGCAGTGCGAACGAGTTCGCCAGCGCGTTCTGCAGCGTGATCGCAAATGCCGTATTGCCGAGCGTCGGCAGTCCCTGCGCGCCGATCGACGGTGCGCCGTTGGAGCCGTTGCAGGCGCGCCCGTAGCGCAGCGCGAATGCGACGCCGGCGGTGGTTGGGTCGTAGTACCACGGCTCGACGCCGTTGATGCCGTCGGCGGCGGCGAAGAACACGCGGGTGCCGGTGGCGAAGAACTGGCCCAACGAGCCGAAGCCGTAGCCGGGACCGCCGATGCTCGACACGCGCTGCGTGCCGATGGCTGTGCCGTCGGAAATCCACAGTTGCAGGCCATGCGTGAGGTCGGTGGCGCCAAACAGCAGTTGCGAGCCGCCGAGCACTGGCGACAGCATGCCACCCTGCGGACCGCTGATCTGGCCCGGGCCGATGTCGAGCACGAGGTGGGTGCTGGCGAGCGTGCCGTTCGTGATCCAGAGCTCGCTGCCGAGGCCGGTCAGGTCGTCGGTGAGGAAGAACAGGCCCGCCGTCGTCGCCGTCAAATCCGTGTAAGCGCTGCTGCGGCCGAACGCGCGGTTGGTCACGGCGATGGTGCCCCCGAACGTGCCGTCGGTGGTCCAGATCTCGCGCTGGCCGCCGGTGATCGCGGTGAAGTACAGGCGATTGCCGGCGGCGGTCAGCAGTTCTGGAAACGAACTGCCGATGCCGGCCGCGAGGTCGCGCACGACGAACGTGCCGGCGGCGGTGCCATCGCTGCGGAAGAGCTCGGTGCCGAGACCCGTGACGCCGGCGACGAAGTAGAGCACGTTGCCGACGGCGGCGAAGCTGCGCGGGTTGCTGCTGCCGGTGCCCGGCGTGAGGTCGACGACGAGCCGCGTGCCCGCCGCGGTGCCGTCGGTGACCCAGAGCTCGTCGCCGTTCGTGCCGTCGTTGGCGCTGAAGAAGACCTGCGCGCCGGCGACCGTGAAGTCCTCCTGCAGCAGACCGATGCCGTCGGCCGACCCCGTGCGCACGTCGCGCAGCTCAAACGTGCCCGCCGGTGTGCCATCGCTAAACCACGGCTCGCGGCCGTTGGGACCATCGTTTGCAAACACGACGCCGCTGCCGAGTGCCACGAGGCCCCGTGGTTCGCCGGCGGGCAGCGTGTTGGTCACCTGCACGGTACCGGGGCTTGTGCCGTCGGTGAGGAACAGTTCGCGGCCGTGGCCAAACAGGTCCGCCGTGAAGAATACGCGATTGCCGATGCTGGCTGGAAATTGCGGCCCCGAGCCGAACGAGCCCGGTTGCACGTCGGCGATCATCACGGTGCCGGACGGCGTGCTGTCGGTGCGGTACGGTTCTTCGCCCTGGTTGTTGGAGCCCGCGAGGAAGAACACGTCGTTGCCGAGGTCGCAGAAGTCGCGCGGATTGCCGTTTGCCCACGGCGGCGAGACGTCGGCGAGTAGCGTGGTGCCGGGCAGGGTGCCATCGGTCGCGTGCGGTTCGCCGCCGGCCCCACCAAACAGGCCGTAGAAAAGAACGCTGCTGCCAAACTGCTGGAGTGCGCTCGGCTGCGTTGAGCCGTTGCCCGCCACGAAGTCGCCGATCAGCGTGGTGCCGGGTGCGGTGCCGTTGGTGCGCCACAATTCGCTGCCCGTACCGGGCCCGGTCGCCGCAAACCAGAGTTCGCTGCCGACCGGCGCAAAGGCCGCCGGATGGCTCGAAAGGGCTCCGGGCTGGATATCGAGCAGCTGGGTGGTGCCCGCGGCGGTGCCGTCGCTGGACCACAGTTCGCGTCCACTGGCCGGCGAAGTGGCCGCGAACACGACCTTGCCGCCGTAGACGATCAGGTCGCCCGGATCGCCGCTGGTCGAGCCGGGCGTCAGTTCGGGCAACATCGTGGTGCCCGCCGCCGTGCCGTCGGTGACCCAGAGTTCGCGCCCGGTCGCCGCAGTGTTGGCGGTGAACAGCGCCAGCGTGCCCAGCGGCGTGAATTGCTGCGGCAGCGAGTCCGCAGTGCCGGGATTCAGATCGCCGAGTGGCACCGTGCCGGCCGGTGTGCCATCGCAGATCCACGGTTCGTAGCCGAGGCCAACATGAAGGCTGGCGAGCACGTTGGCACCGAATGGCGCGAGTTTCGCGACGCTGATGCCGAGCGCGCCAGCGGCGAGGTTGGTGACCAGCGTCGTGCCCGGGCCGGTGCCGTCGCTGATCCAGAGTTCGTTGCCGTTCACGCCGTCGTTCGCCGCGAAGAACAAGCGCCCACCGGCCACCGTCAGATGGGTCGGCGAGCTGCCGCCGCCGGCCGAGGTGCGCACGTTGGCGACCAGCACGGTGCCCGCCGTTGTGCCGTCGGTGCGCCAGAGTTCGCTGCCATTGCTGCCGTCGTTGGCCGCGAAGTAGACGAAGCCGGCGAATGGCACGAGCCAATCGGCGTTGCTGGAGTTCTGGCCCGGCCAGATGTCCTTCACGAGCACGGTGCCTGCGGTCGTGCCGTCGGTCTTCCACAGCTCGCGGCCGAGGCCCGGCACGTTGGCGACGAACAACACGGCACCGCCGAGTGCGACGAAGTCGTCGGGCTGGCTGTTGCCGTTTGGCATGAGGTCCTTGAGTTGGAACGTGCCGGCCGGCGTGCCATCGGTGACCCACGGTTCGCGTCCGTAGGGGCCGGTTGCCGCAAACACGGCCACGTTGCCGAGCGGCACGAAGCGGTCGACAGAACTGCTGAACTGGCCGGAAGTCGTGGTGACGAGGTTGGCGACGAGGCTCTGGGCGGCGAGCGGCAGGGTCAGCAGGCAGGACGCGGCGAGTTGCGCAAGGCGGCTCGCCGGACGATGGGTGGGCATGGGCATGCGGCGGGTGGACTCCTGGAGTCCGAACGTGATTCGCCGGGCGCGGCCGTCACGAAAGCCGGATTCCGCGAAGCCGCACCCCAAGGGGGGCGTCCGGTGATTCTAGCGCAGCACGAAGCGTCGTCCCGGCGGCAACTGCACCCAAGGTGCCACCATGCCGGGATCCGGCACCACCGCGAACTGCACGACGAAGTCAAACCCGGCAAACCACGGCACGTTCGGCAACGTCCATACGTACGACTGCTGCGCCCGGTAGATGCCCGGCACCGTGAAGGTCAGCGCCGGCTGCGAATAGACGTGCAGCGGGCGCGCCAGCAGCGTTGGCACCGGATCCGTGTAGCCGAGCACAAACAGGCCGAACAGGCCCGCCGGCAGATTGGCCTGGAATGCCACCGAACCGCCGACCTGGACCGTTTCCGGCGCGATCGACATGCTGCCGAGCTGCGGCAGGTTCACTGGCGCGTTCTGCTGCACGAACGCACCCGCCGCCGGCAGGTGGGAGGCGGTGGCGACGAAGGGGGCCGTTGCGGTGCCGACCACCGTCGTGCTGACCGCGCAGCAACCTTGCAGTGGGATTGGCGCGGTGCCCTGGCTCTGCACCTGGCAGTTGTCAAAGCGGGCGTCGCGCACCGACAAGGACTGGTTGGGCAACGTCGCCAGCACCACGTTGCCGTTCTTGCATCGCAGGTTGGCGAGCGTCAGCGGTTGCAGCGCACCACCAGCGCGCACCGTGACGGCGCCGTCGAGCGTCAGTTCGTCGAGGTCGCCTTGGATCGTGTCGCCGGTGTTGCCAAATGCCAACGCGGTGCCACCAGCGGGCGCGCGCAGGTCCCACATCCGCAGCGTCGCCTGCGTGACGCCGGTGGTGGCGCCATCGAGCACGGCGCAGTGCTGGGCGCGGATCTGCACGAACGTACTCTCCAGCAGCGTGCTGCGATCTGCTCCGGCGGGCCGTTGCAGGTGCAGGCCGTGGCCGGAGGCCGTGATCTCGAGCCGATCGAGCGTGTAGCGCCCGGTGCCACCTGGACCGAGCACGAACTCGAAACCGGTCGTGGCCCCGGTCACCGCGACGTTGCGCGCTTCGAAGATCGTCGTGCGCTGCGCCCCGGTTTCGCGGCAGGAGAGCGCGATCGGGCAGTTCGTGAATGTGCAGTCCTCGAGGATCACGCGGCCGACCCCGGCGGCAGTGGCGGCGGTCACGCGCACGCCAAACTGGGCCACGTTCTCGACCCGCACGCGCAGGAACGAAGTGCCGATCTGGCCGGAGACGTCGGTCTGCGTGACGTCGGCGCCGTAGGGGCCACCTGAGAAGATCAGGTCCTGGAACGCCACCGAATTGGCCGGTACGCGAAAGCCGTGCGTGATGCCAGCACCGCTGAAATCGAACACCGGGGCGTCGTTGACGCCGCGCAGCAGCAAGCCGTAGGTGGTCTCGACGATCGGGTCGAGGTCGCGTTCGATGGTGATCACAGGCGTGCTCGAGCCATCGATGTCAATCCACGCGATGGTGAGTGCGTTGCCGGTGCCGGGGATCAGTTGGATCTCGCTCTGTTCGGCCGCCGACAGTTGGCTCCAGAGCAGCGTGCCATTGTGCAGCTGGATCGCTTCGTTGAGCGACAGCAGGCCGTCCCCGAGCATGCCGTGCGACAGCGGGTCGGTGACGTCGGCGACGGCGTGGAAGGCCGGCCCTGCGGGCGCGCCGGCCGGAACTGGCCCACCACCCGCGAGCGCAGCGAACGAGAGCAGGGTGGTGAGCATGGGCATGTCCTGGGGCTAGTTCAGGCTGATGCGGAAGCGCATGCCTTGGGTGGCGGACAAGATGCCACCCGGGGAACCCGCGTCGATACCGACCACCTGCGCAAACAGGTAGAGGTTGTCGAACACCATGTTGTTCGGGATCGTGAACGGCCACGCCGCGGTGCCCGAGCCCGACGTGGGCACGAACGTCGAAACCGCGCCGAGCTGCTGCACGAGCGCGGTGATGCCGGCGATCGACGCGTTGTCGGGGGCGAAGTTCAGGACCTGGAACGCACCGCTGTTGGCCAGCAGGCTGGCGCCGAGCAGGTTCGTCGTGGTGCCGATCCGGGCCGGAGCCGACAGGGCGATGGTCGGCGTGATCGCGCCGGTGCCCGGCGTGCCGGTGCCGTAGAACAGCGGGGGCGAAGCGTCGGACAGGGCCACGACCTCGATGTCGTCCAGCGTCCAGCCACCCGACACGTTGGTGGCGTTGCTGATCAGTTCGAAGCGCAGCGACAGCGCGCTCGCGTTGTTGGCGAACGGCGCGATGTCGAGGTCGATTGGCTGCCAAGCCGAGTCGTTGGTGGCGGTCGTCGTCGAGAACAGCAGGTTGCCGTTCACGAGCACGCGCGCGGTGTCGCCGGCGGCAAGCGTCAGCCAGCGCTTGAAGCGCAGGCGCAGACCTTGCACACCATTGGTCGGGATGCTCGGCGACTGCAGCCAGTTGCTGTTGTTGTTCGGGTAGGAACCGTTGAAGCCGGTGCCGCCGAGGTCGTTGGCCCAGACGCTGTTGCCCGAGGCCGCGGTGCCAGGATCGGCCCAGCCGACGCCACCCGACGTGCCCGAACGGCCCTGCGGCGCACCGCGTTGCCAATCGTCAGCGCCCGTGATGAACCCGTGCGTCCAGCCGAGGTCGGCTTCGCAGTTGTCGAAGAACACCGACGTCATGCTGCCGACCAGGAACTCGTGTTCGCCGGTCTGTGGCGAACGGCGCGCGCCGACCGAGTCCTGGGCGTCGATGTGGTATTGGATCGTCGTCACCGCATCCTGCCCGGGAATCGCGGCGGACCAGGTGCCGGCGTTCTGGGTCATCGGCAAGGTCGTGAACGCGCCGGCGGTGCCGACGCGGTAGCTCATCGTGACGCTGCTCAGCGGATTGGTGCCGGTGATGGCTGCACTGACGGTGTAGGGGCCATCCTCATTGGTCGTGCTCGACAGTGGCGTGTGCGCCACGGCCAGGTCCGTGAGGTTTGGGCGCACGATGTAGAGGCCCGTCGAGATGTCCATGATCAGGATGTTGCCCGACGGCAGGAACGGATAGACGCCCCACGCGCCGTTGAATCCGCCGCTGGTGCCTGGCCACGTGTCGTAGCTGGCAACCTCGACCGGGCTGCTCGGATTGGTGATATCGAGCAGGCGATACCCTTCCGTGTACCACGACACGTGGCACAGGTTGCCTATGATGTAGGCGTTGTGCGGGATCGAGACCGGGTTGCAGGTGTACTGCGACAGGCCGATCGGCGCCGACTTGTTGGTGATGTCCCAGAACTTGACGAACGAACCGGCGCGTTCGTCGGTGGTGGCGCAAACCGTGCTGTTGGCATTGGTCCACGCGTTGTGCGTGAACGTGTTCGGCGTCGCCGTGCTGCTCAGTGCCACACCCGGGAACGTGCTGAGATCGTAGATGCGCAGCACGCCGTTGTAGATCATCGACGCATAGCCGAAGCCATTGCGCGTGTGGAAGTCGTGGAAGTAGTTGGCCTGGCCACCTGGGGTCATGTAGCCGACGAACGGCGGGTTCGTCCGGTTGACCGAAGCATCGAATACCGCGGTGCCGTTGTTGGTGCCGTTGCAGTAGATGAGGCCCGTCTGCGTATCGCAGGTGATGGTGTGGCAGTTGTTGAACTGCGCCTGCCCGAACGTGCCGGCCAGCACGGGTGCATTCGGATTGGTCAGGTCGATCACCTGAATGCCCGCGCCACCGGATTCAGTACTCACATAGCAGTACTGTTGGTACGTGTTGAGTTCGCGCCACGTCGAGCTGTTGCCAGGAATGAACCCGCGTTCGACTGGTGCGGCAGGATTGGTGACATCGACAACCACGGTGCCGGTCTGCGAGCCGAGCAGCGCATATTCATCGCCGTTCGGAGCGACGTAGCCCCAGATGTTGGCGTACGGCGCGTGGAAGTTGTGCACACCGAGCAGGGTGCAGTTGACGCCTTGGGCAGGCAGGAACGCCGCGACGGCGAACGAGGTGAGAGCAAGGCTCCGCACGAGCATGAGGACTCCTGGGTGTGGCGGTCGGGGCGGACCGCAGCGGGCATGGGTGAGCAGGCGATCCGGTATGGTAGTGGCTACCGGGAAAAGCACCAAGGTGGTGCTGGGCCATGCTGCGGATTCCAGCCCGTGCCAAACGCCCAGGTGCGGCCGACCGTCAATGCCCCTCGGCCGCAGGCGATTGCCAACCGCTCGCTACTTCGCCGGCGCTGCCGCGGGCGTCATCGGGTTCTGGCAACCCCGGCCATTCTGGCCCTGCAGCGCGATGCGGACCGCAAAGGCGAGCGGGAAGCGGTGCATCCAGACCGCGCTCTTTGCGTCGATCGAACCACCGTCCAAGGGCAGGCCGAGCATCGACCGCAGTTCGTTGGCTCGCGTGTCCTTGGCCGTGACATCGGCTTCGGCGACCTTGCGATCGATCACCTCGCGCGCCGCGTAACCGGCGGCCCAGCTCGGATCGGCGTTGGCGACCACGGGCAAGGTCGAATTGCCGGTCGACTCGGCGGTGAGACAGCCGGCTTCGTCCTCGAACGCGCCGACCCCGAGCTTGGTCGCAAACTCAAGGTAGTCGCCCTGCAGGTTGCCGATGAACGTGTTGTTGGCCAGGGTCAGGTTCTGCCACTTGGCCCCGTTCTGGTTCGAAACGCCGTGGTAGTCGCCGTAGGCAAAGATGTTGTTGCGCGCGGTGCAGTGCGTCGCTTCGAGCACGAGGCCGGTGCCGCCGTGCGTCGCGATCGGGTCGTACTTCCACGTGAACAGCACCGTGTTGTTCTCGACGACGAAGCGCGGCAGCCCTTCCTGCGTCTTCGGCCGGTAACCGGCGAGGCACGCGATGCCGCTCGTATTGTTGATCACGAGGTTGTTGCGGATCGTCACCAGCTGGTTCTCGTAACCCTTGACCTCGAGCGCGCCGCGTCGGCCGGTCGGGCCGCAATTGGCGACGATGCAGTTCTGGATGGTGATCTTGCTATTCGGCGCCACGGTCGTGACGCAGAGGCCCGGATAGTCGGGCGAGGCGTTCTCACCGGTCTTCGGCTTGAACTTGCGCTGCAGCACCGAACCGTCGGGTGAGTATTGATTGCGCGCGCCGTTGTCGAGGATCAGGCCGTCGATCAAGACGTCGCCGGCGACCTTCTTGTCCTTGACCTGGATCTCGAGACGGATGTTGCCGTCGAAGTTCGCGGCCTTGTTGTCACCGCTGAGGATCGTCTGGTGCTGACCCCACGGGTCGCGCGCGGTGAAGTCGTCGTTCCAGCCGCCGAGGATCGTGACGGGCACGCTGATGAGATCGCGGCCGCTGTCGCTGCGGCCGAGGTAGATCCCGGCGGCGATGTGCACAGTGTCGCCTGGTTTGAGCTGGTCGACCACGTTGCCGAGGTCCTTGGCCGGCTGCTCCTTCGTGGCCTTCTTGCCCTTGCCGCGCGCAGCGGAAATGTAGTACTCGGTGCCTTGGGCGAGCACTTGCGGCACGAGGAGCGGGAACGCGAACAGAACGCAAGCGAGCAGTTTCGTCGACATGGAGATCCTTGGCGGTCTCCCGTCGTTTCGGCCGCCGTGGCCGCGGGGCTTGAGTGCTGCGCGGCTTGAGTGCTGCACATGTGGCGTCCTGTTGGCGCGCGCGGTGGCTGGCTCGCCGTGGCCGCTACCTGCCCCTTACTTGCCCATGGCGTCGTATCGGGCCTGCCATTCGGCCGCTCGCGAAGCATGAGCGCCGGCCGCATCCGCCGCGGCCCAGGCGCGGTACAGATCGACGAAGGCCTGGGCGCAGGCCTTCGCTTCGCGTCCCGTCGTGCCTTGCATCTGCTCGAGCAGCTGCCACGCTTCCGTGAGGATCGTCTCGGCCGCGCTGCGGTCTTCGTTCGAAGTGGCGATGCCGGTCATCGCGCGACCGCGGCGAACCAGGAAGATGGGCAGGGACGAAGTGGACCGCGCGGCCGCCAGGCGACGCATGGCGCTGTCGATTGGCTCGAGCAGGGCCAAGGCCTCGGTATATCGGCCTTGCAGGTTGCGCAGTTGCGCGAACGCGATCTGCGTGCCGAGCGTGGTCGGGTGTTCGGCGCCGAACGCCTGCGTCTGCCGCTCCAGCGCCTCGCGGAACAGGGCCTCGGCTTCGTCGAAGCGATTCTGGGCCAACAAGGTCGAGCCGAGGTTGGTCATCGCCTGCGTCGAGTACTGGTGGTTCTCCCCCAGCTTCGCCTTGAGGCGAGTCACCGCTTCGCGCAACAACGGCTCCGCTTCGGTGGGGCGTCCGGCTCCATACAACATCATGCCGAGGTTGTTGATCGCCCCGAGGGTCCCCGGGTGGTTGTCGCCAAACAGCCGGCGCCGTCGCTGCAGGCCATCGCGCAGCAGGGCTTCGGCTTCGTCGTGGCGCCGTTGTTCGCTCAGCAGGTTGGCGAGGTTGTTCACCGAATTCAGCGTTTCGAGGTGATCGGGGCCTCGCACTCGCCGCCGCAGTTCCAGGGTCTCGCGCAGCAGCGGCTCCGCCTCGGCAAGGCGTGACTGCTCCGACAGCAACAGGCCCAGGTTGTTCATCGGGACCAGGGTGTCGATGTGTTCCTTGCCGTAGCGGCGGATTCGTGCCGCCAGCGCTTCGCGGAACAGCGGTTCGGCTTCGCCCTGTCGCCCGAGGTCCTTCATGAGTTGGCCCAGGTTGTTCAGCGTGCGCAGCGTGTCGGGGTGCTCCTCGCCGCCGCGGCGGCGGTACACTTCGAGCTGCTGGCGCAGCAGTGGCTCCGCTTCGTTGGGTTTGCCGACATCCTGCAGCACGATGGCCAGGTTGTTCTGCGTGCTCAGCGTCTCGGTATGTTCGTCGCCGAGCGTCGCGCGGCATTCCGCGTAGGCCAGGCGCAGCAACGACTCTGCCTCCTCGAGCTTGCCGAGCTCGCCCAGCAGGTAGCCGAGGTTGTTCTTCACGGTCAGCGTTCGTTCGTCGGTTTCTCCGAACACCTGTCGCATCTTGGCGAGGGCTTCGCGATACCACGGCTCGGCAGCGGCGAATTGCCCGCGGCTACGCAGCGACAGGCCCATGTTGTTGATCGCCCGCAGCGTGAACGGCGCCAGCTCGCCGAGCGTGCTCCGGCCGAGGGCCAGGGCCTCTTCGCAGAGTGCCCGTTCGGCCTCCACATCCCCGCGATCGTGGTGCAGCGAGCAGAGCGATTCGATGTAGGACAGCGTGACCTTGTGCTCCTTGCCCAGTTGGGCGCGCATCGTCGCCAGTGCTTCGGTCAGCAGTGGCAGAGCTTTGTCGAGCATGCCGAGCTCGCGATACCGTTCGCCGAGCACTTCGCGCATCGACGCTGCGACCGTCGGTTGCGTGGCGAGCGTCTCGTCGATGGCGGCGACGGCTGGTTGCAGGATCGTGGAATCGATGAGCGAGCAGGCGATGTCGGTGGCATTGAGGCGCTGCCAGCCGCTGCGGAACGTCGCGGTCACCTGTTCGCGCTCGTCGCCCTTCACGCCGGCCTTCTGCAGGGCAGCGTCAAACTTCGTCAGCACGTCGTCGGTAAGCCGCAGTCCGGCTTGCGTCGGGTCGACCTGCTCCAGCATCGAACCCTGGAAGTCGATGACCAGCTGCAACTCGGTGACGCGCTGCTGCGTCGCCGCCTCGGCGCCGCGCGCGCGAACGGCTTCGTCGGCGGCGATGCTGGCCTGCCACGCAAACGCAATGACGCCGAGCAGCAGCGACGACGCCAGCAGGGCGCTGGCGAGCACGGGGCCACGATGCCGACGCACGAACTTGCGCAGCTGGTAGGACCTGCTGGGCGGGGCCGCGAGCACCGGTTCGCCGGCGAGATGGCGGGCGATGTCGGCGGCGAGGCCGTCAGCGGTCCCGTAGCGGCGCGCGCGGTCCTTCTCGAGCGCCATCATGACGATCCAGTCGAGGTCGCCACGCAGCAGCAGGCCAAGGCGCTTGGGTTCGACGCGGCGGTGGGCGGCGATGCTGGCCAGCACTTCCTGGGAGTCGCTGAGGCGCGTGGACGGGCGCGGCGGGTCGACTTCGCGGATGATGCGCTGGATCTCGCCGAGCATCGCGTCCTGGATTGTCTTGCTATCAAACGGTGTGCTGCCGGTGAGCAGTTCGTAGAGCAGCACGCCGAGCGAATAGACGTCGGTGCGCGTGTCGATGTCGAGCGATCCCGCCGCCTGCTCGGGGCTCATGTACTGCAACGTGCCGATCACCGGCTGGTGCTCGGTGAACAGCGTCTTGTCGGTGAGCTTCTGCGAGGTCGCCTTGGCGATGCCGAAGTCGATCACCTTCGCCATCGGCCGGCCATCCTGTGTGGTCACCAGCACATTCGAGGACTTGAGGTCGCGGTGGATGATGCCCTTGCCGTGCGCGTGCTGCACCGCGTTGCAGACCTGCGTGAACAGGACCAGGCGCTCGTCGAGCGTGAGCCGGTTCCGATCGCAGTACTCCACGATGGGCATGCCCTTCACGAGGTCCATCACGAAGAACGGCCGGCCGGTGTCGGTCGCTCCCGCATCGACCACCCGCGCGATGTTGGGATGGTCCATCAGCGCCAGCGCCTGCCGTTCCTGCTCAAACCGCGCGATGACCTGGCGCGTGTCCATGCCGAGTTTGACGATCTTCAGCGCGACCTTGCGCGCGACCGGTTGCGTCTGCTCGGCGAGGAATACGACGCCAAAGCCACCTTCGCCGATCTGCTGCAGCAGTTTGTAGGGGCCGATGCGGCTGCCTGGACCCTCCCCGAGGGTTGCCATCTGGTCGGTCGTGATGGTTCCAGGGCTGGTGGCTGCACCGAGGAAGTGTTCGTCGTCGGCGGCGTTCAGCATCGCCAGCAACCGCAGCCGCAGGGCCTCGTCCCCACCGCAGGCCTCGGCCAGGAACCCGGCGCGGTCGGCGGGCGGCACGTCGAGGGCCCGGTCAAAGAGCTGGCGCAGGTGCTGGTGGCTGGTCATGGCGTGAAGGTGCTTCGGAAAGCGC